>NZ_JBHVFF010000416.1:0-2538 GCF_042801895.1 Streptomyces sp. NPDC057543
CCGACACCTGACCCGACACCGATGCCTGACCCGGCTCAAGCCCCGGACCCGACACCGACGCCTGACCCGGCGCCGACACCTGACCCGACGCCTGATCCGGCTCAAGCCCCGGACCCGACACCGATGCCTGACCCGACGCCTGACCCGGCTCAGGCGCCGGATCCGACTCGGGCCCCGGACCCGGCTCAGGCGCCGATGCCGACGCCGATTCCCGCGAGGGCTCTTGATCGGTGATGGGCGTCGCGGGTCGTTGGTGTCCTCGGTCGGTCTCCCATGACGTACTGACGGCCTGCAGGACCTGTCTGTACCTCATGTGCCCATGGATATGGGGGACTTGAGGGCGGGGGCGCCCATGGCGTATTCAGAGGGACGCATATGTCCTGGCGAAATAGTAGATCAGGCAAGAAATGGGTCTGATTGGGGCTACCCTCGTCCCCTGCGGGTGGAGTGGACCGCCCGGTTCCTCCGCGAGAGGGGTGCACGTGCTCGTCGTTCCAGAAGCCGGCGCGACCGCCGTCGTCCGCGACAGGACGGGAGAGCCGGTCGTACTGCTCTCCGGCGAACTCCCCACAGCCCTCACCCCGTCCGGCGTGAACGATCTGCTGAACCTGGCAGCCGCCGTGCTCGATGCCGAGGAACTGGCACTCTTCCGCGGCTGCCTCGCGGCATTGCGCTGCGGCGAAAGACTCGAGGAAAGACGCATCGAGGTGAGCGGCGCCATGCTGACCATCTACCGCAGCTGACCACGGAACAGCAGTGGGCTCCCGGGAGTTCTCCCGGAAGCCCACGCGCGGTTCCGATCGCAGCAAGACCCGGTGCAAGCCGGCTTGAGCCGGCTCAAGCCGGTTCAGCGGCGGTGATAGCAGTCCCTCGTGTAGTCCCTGCCGTGTCCGTGGTAGTCGCGGTAACTCCCGTAGCCGTAGCTCCAGTGCGACCGGTGCGCGCCCCAGTGGTCCGAGCGGTTGCGGCAGTCATCGGCCCAGCGGTTCCCGCGGCGGTCCCAGTCGTTGTGCCCGAGTTGCCGGTGGTCGAAGTCGGCGCACCGGAAGTCCAAGTGGCGAACGCTGTGCGTCTGCACCGGCGAATGGGCTGGGGCGGCCATGGCCGTGCCCGTCAGGGGAATGGCGATCGCCGTCACGGCCAGGGTCGCCGTCGCAGCGGCCCGCGCGAATGTTTTCACTACGTTTCTCCTCGGTTCGAATTGATTACCTGCTGGCCCTTCGGACATTACTCGGAGCCCGCAGTCGATTCCATCATTCAGTCGGGTCGTGAGGCTTGTCGGCGCATTGCAGATTTCTGCTCCAGATGTGCCGAAAACCAGCTCTGAGCTCTTCTTCGTGATGTTTCAAAAATTGCGGAGGTGGTGCCGGGAAACACTCGCCAGGGTTACTCGACTGCGGTGTGTTGCTGGCTGGTTGCGGACTTGGGTGGGTGTGCTGAAAGGATTCAGAGGTGCACCGCGTTATGCGTTGAAGAATTCATGTGCTTTGCCGTTCGAGGCGGGGTCGGCCTGCGGGAATCCCTGGTTCGAACGGAATTCCGCCACATGTTCTGCGCAGTCGGTTCCGTGGTCAGCTGCGGTAGATGGTCAGCATGGCGCCGCTCACCTCGATGCGTCTTTCCTCGAGTCTTTCGCCGCAGCGCAATGCCGCGAGGCAGCCGCGGAAGAGTGCCAGTTCCTCGGCATCGAGCACGGCGGCTGCCAGGTTCAGCAGATCGTTCACGCCGGACGGGGTGAGGGCTGTGGGGAGTTCGCCGGAGAGCAGTACGACCGGCTCTCCCGTCCTGTCGCGGACGACGGCGGTCGCGCCGGCTTCTGGAACGACGAGCACGTGCACCCCTCTCGCGGAGGAACCGGGCGGTCCACCCGCCTGGAGCGACGAGAGAATAGCCATCGAGGGCCAGGGAGTTACCGGTCGGGATGCGCCGGACTGGGCCGATCGGGTGAGGGTGGACGGGTGCCGGCACCCACTGACGCCTCGTCCGTCACCCCTCCTACCTGCCGTTTTCGTGGATGTGCCGCGTATCCGGTGGCGAGCGCAATGTGCGAGGCGCTTGTCCGAGGCGGTCCGGCACCCCTAGTGTCCAATCTCGTCAGACAGATTGTCCGGCATGAATGGACGCGTTCGGATCGGGACCGTCCGTCCATGCCCTACATGCAAAGGACCCCACATGCTTGGCATTCGAGAGCTGGACGCCGAGGCGGCCGCGGAACTGCTGCCCGGTCGCGAGGCCCTGGGCCGGCTCCGGTTCAACTTCGCCAGGACCACGAACGTGACGAAGCACATCGCCTACGTCAACGCCCACAACGAGTCGCTCGCGGCCAACGTCTGCTCCCCGGACGCCATCGCGGCGTCCACGGCCAACCAGTCCATCAACGTCCACCAGTAGCGGGCGTTTCTTTCCCGGAAGGGTTTCACCATGAACAACGATCAGCTCAATGCCGAGGCGGCCGCGGAACTGCTGCCCGGTCGCGAGGCCCTGGGCCGGCTCCGGTTCAACTTCGCCAGGACCACGAACGTGACGAAGCACATCGCC
>NZ_JBHVFF010000416.1:2637-5473 GCF_042801895.1 Streptomyces sp. NPDC057543
CTACGTCGACGCCCACAACGAGTCGCTCGCGACCAACGTCAGCTCCCCGGACGCCATCGCGGGATCCGAGGCCAACCAGTCCATCAGCATCAGGCAGTAACAACGCCCGGAAGCGTGCGGGCCGCGTTCTTGGGGGCGCGGCCCGCCCCGGGAGGAAGAGCAGGGCGGTGACCGAAAGCCAAAGGGTTCACCCCGGTCCCGCGGGGGCAGTGGCCTGCGACGCGGACGAAACGTTTCCGTCGTATGAGTACACGGAGATGATGTTTCCCGTTCCGCGACTCGGCGCGGGACTTCAACTCCTCGGCGAGTACAAGGGATCCGGCTCCACGGAGCGCAAGTACCTGGTCCGCCGGGGGGACGGGCAAGTGGTCCAGCTGTCCCGGTTGCTCTACCTGGTGACCGAAGCTGTCGACGGTGTACGGAACACCGATGCCATTTCGCACCGGGTCAGCGGGCGCTTCGGGCGTGAGGTCAGCGCGGACAACATCAAGTACCTCGTCGAGCAGAAGCTCGAACCGCTCGGCGTCACCGTCCCCTTCGGCCAGGAGGGCGACCAGGTCCGCGGCCCCACCAACGATCTCCTCCTGGTCCTCAAGGGCCATCGGGTGATATTCCGCGAGCAGCAGGTCGCCCGTATCGCGAAGGCACTCGCATGGCTGCACCGGCCGCCGGTGGTGGTTCTGGTGCTGCTGGCAGCCCTGTGCATCGACGTCTGGCTCTTCGCCGTTCACGGCGCCATTCAGCCGGTGCTGCAGGTGCTCGAGCAGCCGGTGCTGATGCTGGCCGTCTTCGTGCTGATCGTGGCATCGCTGGTCTTCCACGAGTTCGGGCATGCCTCGGCGTGCAGATACGGTGGCGCGCGGCCCGGATGCATCGGGTGCGGTCTCTTCCTGATCTGGCCGTCGATGTACACCGAAGTCACCGATGTCTACCGCATCGGGAGGGCCGGCCGGCTCCGGACCGACCTGGGCGGGGTCTACTTCAACATCGTGTTCGTGCTGGGCCTGGCCTGCGCGTACTTCCTCACCGGTCAGCCGTTCTTCCTCGCCGCGATCTACCTGGTGCACTTCGAGATCCTCGAACAGCTGCTGCCGGCAGTCCGGTTGGACGGCTACTACATCCTTGGGGACCTCGCCGGAATCCCCGACCTCTTCGGCAAGATCAAGCCCATCCTCTGGAGCATGTGGCCGGGCCGTCCGGTGCCTGCGGAGGTGGCCGCTCTCAAGCGGCCCGCGAGGATCATCGTCACGGTGTGGGTGCTGACCATGGTGCCGCTGATCGCCGCCGAGCTCGCTTACATGCTGTGGAACCTCCCACGCCTGCTCAGCACCAGCCTGCGCTCCCTGACGGAGCAGCTGGGCGGGACCTGGTTCGCCTTTGTCGACGGTGAGATCGCCGCAGGGCTCGTCGGCGTCGTCGGCAGCTTCATGCTCGTCTGCCCCCTGGCCGGCGCGGCGTATCTCACCGTGCGCCTGGTGGGACGGCTCGTGAAGGTCGCCGCCCGTGCCACGGAGGGCAACACCTGGCTGCGCCTGGCCGTCTGGGGCGGGGTGGTGGCGGGGGCCGGCGCACTCTGCGCGGCGTGGCTCGCCGGCATGACCCCACAGGCGCTGCCGCGGCAGCCACCCATCACCCCCATCATCCAGCCCGGCGTCCCCACGGCCCGCCCGACGCCATCGGCACCTGCCGAAGGACGGTCGAGCCCGGCCCCGCCCGACTCGTTCGTCCCCGCCGACTTGCCGTCGGAGGCGTCCACTCCGGAGCCCGGTCCCGAGGACAGCGTCTCGGGCGAGGCAGCCGGCGCGAGCGGTTCCCCGTCCGCGAGCACCGCTCCGATCACTCCGAAGCCCATGCGGACGAGCCCGACACCGAGGGTCAGCCGCTCCTCGGGATCACCGTCGCCGTCGGTCGGCGTCAGCTCTTCCCCCGGGCCGTCGAACCCCACGCCGTCCGGATCCCCCTCGCCTTCGGAGCCCCCGTCGGAGACCCACTCGGAGCCCCCCTCGGAGTCACCGGGCTTCCCGGAGAACTGACACCCGCTTCCTCCCCATTGAGAACCCCTGATCCTTCCCGTACGTCCGCAAAGGAGCACCCAGTGACGCACCGAAAGCCACGCACCAGCCAGGTCGGCCGCAGAGCCGCGCGGTTGGGAATGCTGGTCGTCGCCTGCACGGCAGGCATCGCCACTACCGCGAGCACGGCCGGAGCAACCTCGTCCGCATCGACCGTCACCCGTGACGTCGGCATCGCGATGGACGAGGCGCACGCGAAAGCCACCCCCAGGAACCGCTTCGACTACGACGACGAGTTCGCGATCCGCGAACTCGGAACGCGTATCGGCGTCGGTGCGCGGAACAGGGCGGTCGCCCGTTCCGTGGGCTGCTCGCTCGACAACCCGTGCCGGTCGGTCGCTCTGTCCTTCCAGGTGGTCACCACGAACGGCGACCTCACGCACGTCAACGCCACGAACACCAGCCGCGCGGTCAACGACCACTGCGAGGGCTGCCAGACCTTCGCCGGCGCCTACCAGTTCATCGTCTCCACCCCGTACTCGTTCACCCTGAGCCACTCGACCAGGAGCGAACTCGCCCGGCTGGAGAGGCGGCTGGGCGAACTGGAGCGGAGTCGCGAGGCGATCCACGTCGTCAAGGCCCGCGCCGACTCCCTCGCCGCCGAGGTCGTGACCCTGCTCCAGCAGGCGATGGCCGCCGCACCGCGCGGCGCGAACGTGAGCCGGCTGAGCAGCTTCACGCCCACGGTCACCCTGCGGCGGCACATCGACTAGGGCCGGTCCTGCGGATCAGGGTCGGACAGACCCTAGGACCGTCCGGCCGGT
>NZ_JBHVFF010000417.1:0-5443 GCF_042801895.1 Streptomyces sp. NPDC057543
GCCATGGGCCCACCCCGGCCCGTCGTCGTACGACAGGAGAAACACAAGGTGCAGTTGGTAGTCGCGCGGATCGGCCGTGCCCACGGCATCAAGGGCGAGGTCACCGTCGAGGTGCGTACGGACGAGCCGGAGCTGCGGCTAGCGCCCGGAGCCGTACTCACCACCGAACCGGCCGGCGCCGGACCGCTGACGATCGAGACCGGCCGGGTGCACAGCGGACGGCTGCTGCTGCGCTTCGAGGGCGTACGCGACCGTACGGCTGCCGAGGCCCTGCGTAACACGCTCCTGATCGCCGAGGTCGACCCGGCGGAACTCCCCGAGGATCCCGAGGAGTTCTACGACCATCAGCTCATGGACCTCGATGTGGTCCTCGCCGACGGTACCGAGATCGGCCGGATCACCGAGATCACGCATCTCCCGTCCCAGGACCTCTTCATCGTCGAGCGGCCGGACGGCAGCGAGGTGATGATCCCGTTCGTGGAGGAGATCGTCGCCGAGATCGATCTCGAAGCCCAGCGCGCCGTGATCACCCCGCCGCCCGGTCTGATCGACGAGAGCCAGGCCGTGATCGACTCCTCGCGAGACGAAGACCGCGAAGAAGAGGACGACGGGGACGAGGCGCCCGGGGCCGGGAAGGACGCCTGATGCGCCTCGACGTCGTCACGATCTTCCCCGAGTACCTGGAGCCGCTGAACGTCTCCCTCGTCGGCAAGGCCCGCGCGCGCGGCCGCCTCGACGTGCACGTGCACGACCTGCGCGACTGGACGTACGACCGGCACAACACGGTCGACGACACCCCGTACGGCGGTGGCCCCGGCATGGTCATGAAGACCGAGCCTTGGGGCGAGGCGCTGGACGACGCGCTGGCGGCCGGGTACGAGGCCGGGGCGCACTCCCCGGTGCTCGTGGTGCCCACACCCAGCGGCCGCCCGTTCACCCAGGAGCTCGCCGTCGAGCTCTCCGAGCGGCCGTGGCTGATCTTCACCCCGGCCCGCTACGAGGGCATCGACCGGCGGGTGACGGACGAGTACGCGACCCGTATGCCGGTCGTCGAGGTGTCCATCGGCGACTACGTGCTGGCCGGCGGGGAAGCCGCGGTACTGGTGATCACGGAGGCGGTGGCCCGGCTGCTTCCCGGTGTGCTCGGCAATGCCGAATCGCACCGGGACGACTCCTTCGCCCCCGGCGCGATGGCCAATCTGCTGGAGGGACCCGTCTACACCAAGCCGCCCGAGTGGCGCGGCAGGGGCGTCCCGGACGTCCTGCTCAGCGGGCACCACGGGAAGATCGCGCGCTGGCGGCGGGACGAGGCGTTCCGTCGCACCGCCCTCAACCGGCCCGATCTGATCGAGCGCTGCGAGGCGAGCGCCTTCGACAAGAAGGACCGCGAGATCCTCTCCATCCTCGGCTGGTCACCGGAGCCCGGGGGCCGATTTTGGCGCAGGCCCGAGGCCGTGGAAGAATAGGCCGCTGCTGTCCGTCCGACGTGCGCCCCTGCCACAGGGGGAAAGCGACCGTTGTGCTCCCCATGGACATGGGGATGGTCCCGACGCCCGTCCGACGTGATCAGCACCCCGAATTCATCACTCTCCCGTCGATGACCTGTGGCATCGGCGAAGAAAGCAGACAACATGGCTTCCCTGCTCGATGGCGTCAACGCCGCCTCGCTGCGTACCGACGTCCCGGCCTTCCGTCCCGGCGACACCGTCAACGTCCACGTGCGAGTGATCGAGGGCAACCGCTCCCGTATCCAGCAGTTCAAGGGCGTAGTCATCCGCCGCCAGGGCTCGGGCGTCAGCGAGACCTTCACGGTCCGCAAGGTCTCCTTCAGCGTCGGCGTCGAGCGCACCTTCCCGGTGCACAGCCCGATCTTCGAGAAGATCGAGCTCGTCACCCGCGGTGACGTCCGTCGCGCCAAGCTGTACTACCTCCGTGAGCTGCGCGGCAAGGCCGCGAAGATCAAGGAGAAGCGCGACAACTGAGCTGACTCCCAGGTCCACAGGACGGCCGGATAAGCTCTGGCCCCGATGGACACGGAAGCCAAGCCCTCGGAGCGCGACCGCTCCTCCGCACCCGCAGCAGGGTCGGAGGAGGGGTCGCGCTTCTCGCGTATTCCGGACCGGTTGACCGCTTCGATGTCATGGCGGCGGGCTGCCGCGCTCGGTGCTGTCTGCTCGGTCTTCGTGCTGCTCGTCAGCGCCTTCGTGGTGCAGCCCTTCCTGATTCCCAGCGGCTCGATGGAGCCCACCCTGCGGGTGGGGGACCGCGTGCTGGTGAACAAGTTGGCGTACAGTTTCGGCTCCGTACCGCAGCGCGGTGATGTCGTGGTCTTCGACGGCACCGGTTCCTTTGTGCAGGAGCCGCCCCGGGAGAATCCCGTCACCGGGCTGCTGCACGGTGCGGCAGCGTCCCTGGGCCTGGCGGAGCCCGCCCAGACCGACTACGTGAAGCGGGTGGTGGGTGTGGGGGGCGACCGGGTGGTCTGCTGCGACAAGCGGGGAAGGATCGAGGTGAACGGCAGTCCGGTCGACGAGGAGTACCTGTATCCGGGCGATGCGCCGTCCAGGGTGCGCTTCGACATCGTCGTCCCCGACGGCACGCTGTGGATGATGGGCGACCACCGCGGCAATTCCCGCGACTCGCGCGACCACCTGGGAGAGCCGGGCGGTGGCATGGTCCCGGTCGACATGGTGATCGGCAGGGTGGACTGGATCGGCTGGCCGCTGGGCCGGCTGGGCTCGCTGCCGGACAGCGCGGCCTTCGCCGGTCCACGGGTGCCGGGCGGGGCCCATGGGTAGCCGACGGCGGGGGCAGGGCGGAGACGATTCGGAGATACCGCCGCCGTCCGGCTCCGGGCCGACGCCCGCGCGCTCGCTGCCGACCAGGGCGGAGCGGCGCAAGCTCGCCCGCAAGGTCAAGCGGCGGCGGCGCAGGTCGGCCGTCCGGGAGATCCCTCTTCTCATCGTCGTGGCGCTGCTGATCGCGCTCGTGCTCAAGACCTTCCTGGTACAGGCCTTCGTGATCCCGTCCGGATCGATGGAGCAGACCATCCGGGTCGGCGACCGGGTGCTCGTGGACAAACTGACGCCCTGGTTCGGATCCAGGCCCCAGCGCGGTGACGTCGTCGTCTTCAAGGACCCGGGCCACTGGCTCAAGCAGGAGAACACCGTCAAGAAGAACCCGCCCGTCGTCGTCAAACAGGCGAAGGAAGCGCTGACCTTCATCGGGCTGCTGCCGTCGGACAACGAGCAGGATCTGATCAAGCGGGTGGTCGCGGTCGGCGGCGACACGGTGAAGTGCTGCGACAAGAACGGCCGGATCACCGTCAACGGCGTACCGCTCGACGAGCCCTATCTCTATCCCGGCAATCCGCCCTCCCTCATCAAATTCGAGGTAAAGGTTCCGGCCGGAAGGATCTTCGTGATGGGCGACCACCGGTCGGATTCGGCCGATTCGCGCTACCACCTCGACGAGCCGGGACAGGGCACGGTTTCCGAGGACGAGGTCGTGGGACGTGCTGTCGTCATCGCCTGGCCCTTCGGGCACTGGCGAAAACTGGAGAAACCGGCGACTTTCGACTCGGTCCCTGACGCGCGCGCCGGGACGGCTGCTGCCTCGGGCCCGTCGAATAGTGTGGTGTCCAAGGATCCCAACGGAATGATCCCTCTCCCGACCCCTGCGGAACTCCCGCTCGTTATGGGAGTGGTGGGCCTGCACCGGCTAGGGCGCAGGCGGTGGCACGGAGTAAGGAGTGGATGTGGGGGATTTGGCGGTCGGCGCACGATCCGGACACGAGGAACCCGAGGACCGGCCTGGCAATCCGGAGAATGTCGAGTCCGCCGGGGCGACGGACCGCACGGAGGGTGACGGCGACTCTTCGGACGGCAGCGGTACGGCCCAGAAGAAGCCGCGCTCCTTCTGGAAGGAACTGCCTCTGCTCATCGGCATCGCGCTGGTTCTCGCGCTGCTGATCAAGACGTTTCTGGTACAGGCGTTCTCGATCCCCTCGGACTCGATGCAGAACACGCTCCAGCGGGGCGACCGGGTGCTGGTCGACAAACTGACCCCGTGGTTCGGCGCAGAGCCCAAGCGCGGCGAGGTCGTGGTCTTCCATGACCCGGGAGGCTGGCTGGAGAACACCCAGACGGCCAATCCCAATGTGGTGCAGAAGTTCCTCAGCTTCATCGGACTGATGCCGTCCGCCGAGGAGAAGGACCTGATCAAGCGGGTCATCGCGGTCGGCGGCGACACGGTGGAGTGCAAGAAGGACGGCCCTGTCGTCGTCAATGGCAAGGCCCTGGACGACAAGTCGTTCATCTTCCCGGGGAACACTCCCTGCAACGACGAGCCGTTCGGCCCGATCCACGTTCCCGAGGGCCGGATCTGGGTGATGGGCGACCACCGCCAGAACTCCCTCGACTCCCGCTATCACCAGGAGCTCCCGGGCGGCGGAACGGTCTCCAATGACGAGGTCGTCGGCCGCGCGATCGTCGTGGCCTGGCCGATCAACCGCTGGTCGACCCTGCCCATTCCGGCGACCTTCGACCAGCCGGGGATCAACGCGGCGATGGGCCTGGCCCCCGGCGCACTCGGTGTGGCCGGTGCGCTACCCATCGTGCTGTGGCGTCGCAGGAAGCTGACCAGCGGGCGTACCGCCGGGTAGTGTGCCGACTCGGATCAGCGGTTGTCGATCTCCGAGGTGGGGGCGCTGGGATGAGTGCGACAGGACGTACAGGTGATGGCCACGGCCGACTCGGCAGCATGCTGTCGGGGCTGGCCGTGGCCGTCGGCTGTGTGCTCTTTCTCGGAGGGTTCGTCTGGGGGGCCGTGGTGTACCGGCCCTACACGGTGCCGACCAGTTCGATGACACCGACGGTGCATGCCGGTGACCGGGTGCTCGCCGAGCGGATCGACGGCAGCGAGGTGCACCGCGGCGACGTGGTGGTCTTCACCGATCCGGCGTGGGGCGACAACGTGCCCATGGTGAAGCGGGTCGTCGGGATCGGTGGCGACACGATCGCCTGCTGCGACAAGGGCCGGCTCACGATCAACGGCAAACCCGTTGAGGAACCGTATCTGCAGACCGAGGGGCTCGCCTCGGTGAAGAACTTCACGGCGGATGTGCCCACGGGGCAGCTCTTCCTGCTCGGTGACGAGCGCAGTTCCTCGCTGGACTCCCGGGTCCATCTGAAGGACCCGGGGCAGGGCTCCGTGCCGCGCAGCGCGGTGCGGGCCCGGGTGGATGCCATCGCCTGGCCGATGAACGGCATGGTCGGGCGGCCGCAGGCCTTCGCGTCCCTTCCGGGCGGAGTGTCGTCGCCCGGGCCGTTGCGGCTGCAGCTCGCCGCCGTGGTAGCCGGTGTGGTGCTTATCCTCGGCGGTGCCGCGTCCGACCCGGCCGCGCAGCTGGTGCAGCTGGGAGACGCCGAACCGGTCGGCGTCC
>NZ_JBHVFF010000418.1:0-5413 GCF_042801895.1 Streptomyces sp. NPDC057543
GGCACGACCTGTGTCGGTCGTGCCCCCGCTGGTTGGTGGGGTTGTCAGGCGGCGGCGATCTCGGTGTTGCTCTCGACCCAGGTCCGTACGGCGGCGGGGTCGTATCGCAGGTACTTGCCGACGCGGATGGCGGGCGGGCCAACGCCCTTCTTGCGCCAGGTGTAGAGCGTCTCGGCGCTTGGCAGGCTGAACATTTCAATGAGGTCTTCGGGGGTGAGGTAGCGGTCGGGCAGTCCGGCGCGCAGGGTGGTTTGCGGGTCGGGTGCCGGGGCGCGGGTGGTGGTCACCGGGAGCTCCTCGGTTCGTTCGGTCGGCGTGGTGGGGCCGGTTTTCCGTGACAGAACTGACAGAACCTCGCCGTATGGCCTCTGACCTGCAGCTTTGGCCGCTTTCGGCTGCGTGACAAAACCTCAAAAAACTCTGACAGAACCTCGGAAACCTAGGTTCTGTCAGTGCGGGCGGATCGCCCTGGAGCGGGGTTTTTTGAGTTCTGTCAGAGTTTTCGGAGGTTTTGTCAGAGCCCCGAGAACGCTTGTTTCCGCAGGTCAAAAGGCTGTTCGGGGGGTTCTGTCAGTTCTGTCAGAGGTTTCGGGGGTTTTCAGGCAGCGCGGGTGATGCGGGGGTGGGTCTCGTAGCGGGGGGAGGGCGGCCGGCCGCCGCGCGTGGTGCGGGGCGGCGGGGGCTGCTGGCGGACCCAGCCGTGGTCCTCCAGGAGGTTCAGGGCGGGGTCGAGGTCGCCCATGGCGGGGAACTCGCTGCGGGGCATCGCGCGGAAGAGGTCGCGCTTGGTGAAGGTGGCGGTGCGGGTCTCGCTCAGGTGGGTCAGGAGGGTGTGGGCGGCTTCCTGGGCAGGGTCGGCCTTCATGGCATTGAAGACGTCGAGGGCGTGTGCGGTGAAGTAGTCCCCGAGACGGGTGGCGTTGGCCATCGTGGTGGCCTCGATCGGCCGGGTCCAGGCGTCCTCGGGGTGGGCGGCGAGGTGGAGGAGCCCGGCGATGCGCGCGACGGCGCCGTCGCGCTTGCTGGCCCAGTTCACGATCGGGCGGAGCGTTCCGTCCCTGCGGAGGCGGGATTCGGTGACGCGCTGGTAGGCGAGGAGGACCGCGTCGGCTTCGGGGGTGAGGGTGAGTTCGGCGGTCTCGGCCCAGCCTGCGAGGGTCAGTGCCAGGCCGCCGAGTTTCTTCGCGTAGGTGTCGGCGGTGTCGGGGTTCAGGAGCTCCGGGGTGAGGTTGCGGTAGCCGACGAGTGACTCGGGCTTGGAGTAGAGGAACCGGGCGAGCAGCCCTCGGCCGTCGGCTCCCTTGATCTGCCCGATGGCGTCGAGGACCTCCGGCTGTACGGCGAGGCCCATGGTGATGGCGGGGTTCTCGATGTACTGGGCTTCTCTGGCCTGGCGGTTGACTCGGGCCATGTCTCCCGCGTGTCCCTTGAGGAAGATCCCCATGTTCGGGACGCCGGAGTAGCGTCCGGCGATGATCTCGAAGATCTCGCCCTCGGGGGACAGGATCGAGATCCGCCCGTCCTGCTGGGCAAGCAGGGTGGTCAGGCTCTCGGCGGTGACGTCGTCGGCGATGAGCTGGGGCTCGGACGGGATGACGGCTCGCTCGGCGGCCTCGGACAGGGAGATGGCCTGGGCGGTCAGGTCGGCCAGCTTGTCGGCCTCGGCGTTGGCGGCCAGCTTCTCGGCCTTCTCTGCCGCGGCTTTCGCGATCCGCGCGGAGGCGGCGGCCTCGGCCCGCTGTGGTGCCGTGAGCTCGATCAGGGCCTTCTCGGCGGCGAGGAGAGGCTTGGTCATGAGCCCGAACACGGCGCTCTTGCGGTTGCCGGGCGGGAGTGCGACGGCGGTATAGAGAGTGACGGGCTCACTCCACTGCCCGCGCACGGTCACGGTGAGGCGTCCGCCGGCGGCCGTGCCGATGGCGGCGAGCGCGAGGCACCCGGCGAGATCTACAGGGGTCTGGGTCTCCTCCGCGACACCGGCCGTCATGGTGGCGAGCCAGTCGGGCAGCGCGTCCACGGGGAAGACGGGGAGCTGCCCGCGCGGGTTGAGTGGTACGGGCTCGTCCCACACGGGTCCGGCGATGTCCTCGGCGGTCATCTCTTCGAACCCGGCCCACAGTTCGGGGTCGTGCGGGCTCATGAGGCGTTCCTTTCCTCGGTGGTGCGCAGGGGGCAGCGGGTGCGGTGGCGGTTGTGGTCGTCGATCAGGGCGAGGGCCTTGTTGCGGCCTGCGGCGAAGAGGTTGCGTCCGCATTCGCAGATGCTGGTGGCGGTGGGTACGGCGCCGCGGGGTGCGCTGATGGTGAGCCAGGCGATCGGGTACCGGCCGTCCCCAACCGACTGGTCAGAGCGAACCGATGAAGGGACGCCTCCGGCGACGTCCTTCGGGGCGCCTACGGCTACAGCCTCTTGGCGGATTCTGGCGTCGAAAAGCTCTGATGGCGTGAGCGGTAACGCTTGGGTCATGCTGGGTACCTCCTCGTACTCGCATGAGGGCAGGGAGAGCCAGAGCGACCGCGTTTCTTTGGCGAGAGGGCGGTCGCTCTGGTCGTTCTTGAGGTTTGTATGTGCGTGGTTGAGTCGCTGAGGTCCGGCTAGCTGCGGTTGCCGGTGCGGGAGCGCAAGGTCCACTTTTTGCCGTGGGAGACGCCGTAGCGCTCTGACCAGACTGTGTTGTAACCGTGCATCAGCATGGTGAGCCCAACGCCGTTGAAGAGAGCCATGTAGCCGACGTTGAACTTGCCGAGTAGGCCGTCTACGAACTGGCCGATGGAGTCGACGCCCGTTGGTACTTCGCGGCTCCGCATGAATGGGTCGGGGCACATGAAGATGGGCAGACGTCCGTATCCGGCCCAGTCGGTCATTGAGTAGTCGATGGCCTGCGCAACCCAGCCGGTGGTGTCCTTCCGGCTGGCGTTGATCACGTGCGGGTACCACGATTTGAACTCAATACCGAGGGCGACATCCGGGTTCTTCCACGCGGGGGCGTCTCTTGGCCTGAGGACGGCATCTATGCGGCACGGGCGCCCTGTGGGGTGCTTGCCGGAGACTTCACGCTCGATGTGGAACCAGGGCTCCAGGCGCCTCAGTACACCTTCTGTGAGGGTGGCTTCGTCGTGGAAGCGAGCCAAAGGAACCTGTTCGCTGGCGGTGGGATACCCGGGGCTGGGTCCGAACGGGCTTGGCTCGTTGGCGAGCGGCTTGAAGAGGCCGGCCGCTTCGCGGAGCAGTAACGCGGTCCGTTCGTGCATATCTGCGCTCAATGGATCTCCGTGTGCTCGCGGGGGAGAAGACGACTGATAGCCCAGCCTCATCTCTGCTACCCATCGGGTGGGTTCGTTGCGCAGGACGCTCTTAGTGGGGGCGGTTACGCGGGCCGTCGACTGACGGGGTTGTGGGCGATGGACCAGTTCAGGGCGCGGTTAATGACGTCGTCGTAGTAGCGCTGCGATTCGCTGCCCGTCCCCGTTGCTGCTCTACTAAGAGCGTCCTCAACCTCCTCCCGAGCGAGGTCGCCCGCGGCGATGAGGCGTCCCAAAGCTCGCGCGGCCCTCAGGAGCGTGGCGTTGCGAGTGCCGTCTCCGGCCGTTGCGACACTCTGCACCTCGTTGCGGAGTGCCGCTGCCGCATAACGAGACGCTTTAGTCGTAAGCGGCACTGACATGTGCCGTGTCTGTTGCTGTGAAGGCTTCAGGATGCTCAGCAGCCACCCGGGAAGCTTCGCGACAGGGACATAGTCCGCGACCGTGTACACGCCCCGGGAAACGCGGCTGCCAGGGCCGACGACGTATCCGCCTACTCCTCGAATGTCGATCAGCCGACCTAGCTTTCCTGCGCTGTTGCCAATCCGGATTCCGTCCGGGGCGGTGAAGTACAGGTGCTCTCCACCGCTCGCGGTCCGCACCCGGTAGGTGGCGGGGACGGCCTGGCCGGTGCGCTCGCAGAGCGCCTTGAAGGTCGTCACGCCGCAAGGCGTGTCCGCACTGCTGTTGGGCTTGGGCATATCGAGATCGACGACGACCAGCCCGGACGGGCCGGTAGCGATCCCGACGTTGAACCGGCCCGTGGCCCAGGCCCGGTGGATGCGGTCGGGGTCGGTGGTGGCTCGCTGCTCCCACTTGCGGTGGCCGGTGGTGCAGTCGCCGGTGCGGGGGCAGGAGGCTTCGCCGTGCAGGGCGGGCGGCTTACCGCCAGGCCGTAAGGGGAACACCGCCCAGCCTCGGGCGGCGGCATCGAGCGCTGCGGACAGCAGCGCGGAACGTGCTTCATGGGTCATGCTGGATGCTCCAGTTCTCTGTTCGGGTGCTGGAAGAGGGCGGTCGTGACTTCGGCGAGAGATAGCCGCCCTGGCCTTTTCCGGGTTGCGGGGCGGGTAGGGGGAGCAGGATGGGTGAGGCTAGGGTCAGCGACCGACTGCAGAGGCGGGTCAGGCGCGACTTTCCTGACGCTGAGGTCGCGAAGGGCGCCGAGGGGGCCTTGCGCTCCCTGGTCAAGAAGTTGGGGCCCGACGGGACGGTCGGTGTTGGCGACGAGCGTCTGATGGCCGCAGTGGTGCTCTTTGCGCGTGGGGACATCGGTCGCCTGAGGTCTGCCGTCCGTCTTGCGCAACTCGACTGGCGTGACCTGCTCGTTGCGGCTGAACTCGCTGACGAGGACTTCGAGCAGCGGCTTCACCAGGAGCTGCCTGGTCCGACGTAGCGCCTGGCGGTCAGTTGTGGAAGCGGTTGGATTCGGGGTGCTGGTCACACCAGGCTTCGGCGCAGACCTTGTGGACGGGTTCGCGGTCGTGGGAGCGCATCGGCGTGGGCCTGCGGCAGAGCACGCAGGGCAGGTCACGGGATGCGTCGAAGTGCCGGGCGTCTCGCCAGTCGAGTAACGGCATGACCGGCGCCCGTTCAGCGGTGGTTGATGGTGCCGTTGGCGCGGCCGAAGAGGCCGGTGGCGGTGATGTTCTGCGTGATGTGGGTCGTCGACCGCCCGCTGCCGGTGCTGTTGCGGGCGAGGCGCAGGAGGAGGGGGAGGCCGATGGCTCCGGCGGCGATGAGGGCGACGGTCGCCCAGAGGGCTTGGCTCATGGCGATCAGTCCCGGGGCTGCGTAGGAGAGGCCGATACCGGCGGCGGCGACACCGCCGCCGACCGTGGGGACGAGCAGGGCGGTGGTCTTGGCCCATGCCGGGATCGGCTGCGCGACCGGAACCGGCGGTGCGGGCGGGGCCTGCTGCGCGGTGTAGGCGAGGGTCCGGACGCCGCCGGGGAGGGTGACCATCTGCACTCCCGGGGGGATCTCGGACGGCAGCATGACGGGGTGTCCGGTGGGTTGCTGGGGGGTCAGGGTGGTGATCTCGTACGCGGTCTCCGGGTACACAAAGGGCTCCCTTCAACGCGTCGGGCGGCACCCGTGGTGGTAGGCGC
>NZ_JBHVFF010000419.1:0-5401 GCF_042801895.1 Streptomyces sp. NPDC057543
CCACGTCTGGCAGCCTCTCCGTCTATACCTGCTTTGCCGTGCTTTGCCTTCGATCAGCTGGAAGATGCGGTCGTAGACCGGCAGATCCGGCTGTGCGACCTCCACCGCAGCACCGGCCCCGGTCTGCCGGTACCGGCGCGGCGATGCGGCATCGGTGGCGGCGACCTCGGCGCGCCTGGCCAGCCCGGCCAGCCGACGGTTGGCTCACGCTGCCCGCGCTGGACCGTAGGATCGGCGACGGCAGGAGGAGCCGTGGCACAGATGGCCGAAGCGCACAGCGAAGCGAGACGGATCGGTGAAGTGATCCGCCAGGCCGGCGTATTACAGCGGCGTTCGCAGAAGGAAGTCGCCTCCGCCCTGGGCTATCACCAGTCCAAGGTGAGCCGCCTGGAAAACGGCAGGGGCACGGACGACATCCGCATCCTGCGCGAGGTCTCGCACGTGCTGGCAATTCCGCCACACCGCCTCGGCCTCGCCGCCACCTCGGACATCAACCACTCCGAACCCGAGACAGAGGACATGCACCGCCGTACCGTTCTCGCCGCCGGCATCGCCGCGCTCGCGGCCCCTACCCTCCCCAGCACCGCCCATCAGGACCTGGTCCAGTCCCTGCTGCCCGGAGTAGCCCGTGTGACTGCCGAACCAGTGCCGGACCTCCAGAGCATGCGAGACCAAGTCGCAGGTGTACGACGCCTCTTCTGCACCTGCGATTACACAAAGCTAGAGGGCACGCTGCCCGTCCTGATCGGGCAGCTTCGGCAGGCCATCAGCGAAAGCCCCGGCTCGAGCGACCTGTCCGGGCTCCTCGGCGAGCCTGCTGCTCAAGCAGAGCGGCCAGGGCAATGCCTGGCTCGCGGTCGGACGCGCCATGTCCGAGGCCGAACGCTCCGGCGATCCCGTCGTCCTCGCCTCCAGCGTCCGCCTTCACGCCCACGCCCTGGACCGCGACAGCCACACCGCTCAAGCCGTCACCCTCGTCCGGCACACCGCCGACCAGCTCACGGCCTCGTACGACCAGCGCTCCCCGAAGTACCTCGCGGCACTCGGACTGCTGCTTCTGCGCGGGGTCACCGCCGCCAGCAGCGGCGGCGACCGCTCCGCCACCCAGGACTTCCTCACCGAGGCGAAGGAAGTCGCCCGCTACGTGGCACTCGACAGCCCCGACGCCTGGGCCAACTTCAGCCCGACCAACGTCGCCCTGCACGGACTCAGCGCGGCCGTCGTCTTCGGCGACGCGGGCATCGCCCTGGACGCCGCCCGGCCTCTCATGCCCGCCACATCCCTGTCCCCGAGCGTGGTGCCGCCCTGTGGATCGAGGCCAGCCGCGCCTACAGCCAGCAGGGCCGCCTGGCGGACGGGTACCAGGCCCTTCGCATCGCCGAGAGCTGCGCGGCCCAGGACATCCGTCGCCCGGCCGTCCGCGAGCTAGTGGCCGACATGGCCGCCCGCGACCGCCGCCGTACGCTGCCTGAACTGCACCGCTTCAGCCGACAACTGGGAGTCCCCGCGTGAGTGATCAGCCAGACCGGCAGACCAAGAAGCCCTTCCTGTACGTCGTCGTGTGCGCCTCCGGCATCGCCGGCGACGTCGGCATCCTGATCACCGCGGCCCAAAAGGCGAACTGGGATGTGGGCGTCGTCGCCACCCCGCAGGCCCTCGGCTTCATAGACGCCGAGGCGGTCGAGACACAGACCGGCTACCCGATCCGCTCAGCCTGGCGCTCGCCCGGCGACCCTCGCCCGCTGCCGCCCGCCGACGCCATCGCGGTGGCCCCGGCCACCTTCAACACGATCAACAAATGGGCTGCCGGGATCTCGGACACCCTGGCGCTGGGCATCCTGTGCGAGGCGTACGGCTTCGGTATCCCTACTGCCGTCATGCCCTACCTGAACTCGGCGCAGGCCGCCCATCCCGCATACAGCCAGAGCCTGGAGCGGCTACGCGAGATGGGCGTCCTGATCGGCTCGTACGAGCCCCACAAGCCGAAGGCCGGCGGTGGGGCGGACCATTACCGCTGGGAAGAGGCGCTGGAGCTGCTTACTCCCAAACTGTCCGCACCGGCCTGATCAGCGCCGTCGTGCTGGCGGTGCCTGCGGCGGTGGAGAGGCTGCTGCTGTACCTCCGCAGTCCTGCACCGGGTGACCCGGACGCAGTCCTTCACACCGTCGGCAGCCGATGCGACACGCTGTTGCGCGTCCTGGTACATGGCGGCCAGCTCTTCGACGCGGGCCTGGTGCTCGCGTTCCTCGTCCCTGGCCCGGCGGACTTCGTCGAGCAGGCCAGGCAGCTCGCGGGAGTCGGCGACCAGCAACCGCATACGGGGCACCAGTCCGGCTAGGTCGGTCAGACAACGGGCGCTCGCGTCGATCCTGGCCGTGGCACGCCGGTCTTCGTCCTCGACGGCCGAAGCCTGCGCGTCCAGGTCCTGCGTGAGACCGGTGAGTTCGTTCACCTTCTCGTCGAGCCTGACCAGCTTCTGTTCCAGCCCGGCCTGCGCCTCCGGCCCGAAGGCCTCCAGGTGCGTACGCAGACGTACGGCCAGAGCTCGGTCCTTCTCACGCAGCCGGGTGAGATCCCTTAGCCGGTCATCGAGTGCGTCCGGCCGGCCGGACAGGCGCCGCAGTTCTCTTTCCGCGGCGTCGGCGTCGAGGGCCGCCGGGTGGACGGGCAGCACGGTGAAGCCGTTCCCGTTCCCGTCGCCGAGGACGGTGGCCCGCTCCTGAGTGCCCACGGCGACCACACCACGCAACGACAGCCCCGTACGCCGCACCACCGCTGCCAGGTCGACGTCGGGCGCCGGACCGCAGACCACGACGCCATCGATGAGGTGAGGTACCGCGGCCAGGACGTCGTCATGGCGGTGCGCGGGCACGGTCTCGCGCAGGAACTGCAAGCCTGACACCGCGGTGTCGACGCCGGAGGCCCGCAACGCGGCGACCGCTTCCTCCACTTCCCGGGGCGGAGGACAGAACCCGTCGTGCTCCAGTGCCTCGCGGACCCGTTGGTCGTCCAGTGCCTGGGCCCGTTCCCCGGCCAATGCAACATCCGCGGCTTCGACCTGTGCGTCCAGGAGTTCCGCCAGGTCCGCACCGACCGCCCCCAGGTCAAGGACATCCCCCAGGCGTTGACCGTCCGCCGGGCTTCCTTCCGGCGGCCGTCCCGATCGTCGTAGGGGACATACGGCGCAGCCAAAGCCCGTACGACGCAACTCAGGGGGTTCCCCGTCCCCAGTGGCGGCGGATGGCGCCCGGAGTTTCAGACGCCGCCTTGCCCGTAGCGATCGAGCTGGCGGCCCAGGCTCAGCTTCAGGTGCTCACGCATGGCCTCCGATGCCCGTTCCGGGCTGCGTCGCAGCACAGCCCTCAGGATGCGTCCGTGCTCCACGACCGTCGCCGGGCTGCCGCCCGTGACGGGGCTCAGCCTGAAGAGGTGGAGGTGCGCATGCAGACGCTCCACTGCCGCGGCGAGCATCGTCCGGCCCGAAGCTGCGGCGAGCGCATCGTGGAAGCGCTGGTCCAGTACCGCGAAGCGGCCGTAGACGGCGTAGTTGTGACCCTTGTCGGGCAGGCCCTGCATCTCGTCGACCAGGGTCTCCATCCGGTCCAGGTCACCGTCCCCGGCGCACTCGGCGGCCAACGCGGCGGCCGGCGGCTCCAGGAGCAGCCGCATTTCGAAGAGCTGCTCCACGCCTTGTCGGGTGAGCAGTACGGTGGCGCGGTATCCCGACAGCGAGCGCTTCACGACCAGTCCGTCCGACTCGAGCCGGGCCAGCGCTTCGCGCACGGGAGTGGCCGAGACCCCCAGTGACCGGGAGATCGCCTCGATGCCCACCCGTGCACCCGGCTGGATCACGTGGTCCATCACCATGGCTTTGACGGCCTCGTAGACACTGTCCGTCAGCACCTCCCGCCGCGCGGCAGGAGGTGCTGACCTTCCGGGCTCCTTCGCGTCCACCGACATCTCCTCGGACTCCTTTCGACACCGGCACCGGACAGGCCCCCGACACCATCGAGCAAGTTCTATACGATCTTCACCCTCCCTGGCGCCAATCAACTGCCTCTACGCAGGTCTTGACGCGGACGGCCATTCTGCCTCAGCATCACGGCAACGAAATCCTATTTGATTTGAGTGAGACACAACCATGAGCCGTCGTAGAACCGCCTTGCCGGCCGCCGTCACCCTGGCACTTCTGGTCACCGCGTCGTCCGCCTGCACCGTCAAGAACTCGGACGAGCCCGGCGCCATGGGCGCCGCCTCGGGAAAGGCCGGTGTCGGGACGGCCGAGCTGGTCGATGGCTCCAGCACCAAGGTCGCGCTGGTCCCGGGGGGCGCGCACCCCTACTTCCAGCCCTGGAAGCAGGCCGGCGAGGGGGCCAAGAAGACGCTCAAGCTGGGCGACGTCACCTTCGACGAGACCGCCGAGTGGGACCAGCAGAAGCAGAACGACCTCCTCTCGACGCTCGCCGCCCGCGGCTACAACGCCTTCGGCATCTTCGGGGTGTCCCCGACCGACATCAACACGACCTTCGCGGACCTCAAGTCCCAGGGATTCGCCGTCGCATCGCTGGGCTCCTGTCCGGCAGGCGACACCAACGACGCGGACTTCTGCCTCTCCACGGATGTCGAGCTCGCCGCGTACAAGGCCGCGAAGGCCGCCATCGAGGCCATGGGCGGCAAGGGCGCCCTTGTCCATCTGACCGGCAACAACGTCGACGCCAACACCCTGCTGCGCAAGCGTGGAGTGGAGAAGGCGGTGAAGGAGACCGGCGGCAAGGTCACCCTGCTGCAGACCATCACCGACATCGACAAGGACCTCCAGACCGCCCAGAAGGCCGTGTCCGACCTGCTCGCCGCCAAGGGCGGCCACATCGCGGGCATCGTCTCCACCGCCTACAACCCGGCGGTCGCCGCCGCCGAGGCCGTACGCGAGTCCGGCTCGAAGGCCGAGGTCGTGGCCATCGACGACGACGCCAAGATCCTCTCCTCGATCAAGAACGGCTCCGTCAGCGCCACCGTCGTGCAGAACCCGGTCGGCCAGGCGGAGATCGGCGCCTGGGCTCTCGCCCTGCTGCAGACCAAGCAGTGCACCATGAAGCAGCCCGGCAAGATCATCGACTCCGGCTCATTCGTCGTCACGAAGGACAACGTCACCACCTACGACGACGAGCGCGAGGCGACGACCGCTCAGCTGAAGAAGCAGTTCGCCGACGAGTTCCTCTCCTGCGGCTGACCACCCCGGCCACAGACACAGAAAGTCAGCACACACGCATGAGCATCATCACCAACGCAACGGCCCTGCTGGCCGACATCGACGTGGAGACCGACCGCACCGACGCAGTGCAGTCGTTCGTCAAGCAGGAGACCGTCCTCGTCACCATCAACACGACCGACGGCCTTGTGG
>NZ_JBHVFF010000420.1:0-5328 GCF_042801895.1 Streptomyces sp. NPDC057543
GGGTTGGGCCGACGAGGTCCGAAAGGCAGCCGACGGTCGTCCGGTGAGTGTGGCCTTCGACCCGATCGGCGGGAAGCTGACAGAGAGCCTTCTGGATCTGTTGACGCCGGGCGGGAAACTGGTCAGTTACGGGCAAATTGCGGAAGAGGCGATCCCAATGCACGCGTCGACACTGCTCAATAAGTCGTTGACGCTGCGGGGCAAGAACATCGGTCGGTGGCTGGCCGAGGCTTCCGCCGAGAGGCGGGCATCCGACGTCGCGACCGCGAAGCAGATCGCGCTGGGGCTCAAGGACCAGTTCGAGGTGGCCGCTACGTACGGCCTCGGCGAGCTGGCCAACGCCGTGGAGCACGCGGTACGGCCCGGCAAGGTCGGCCTCGTTCTCGTCCGCCCCTGACGGCTGCCGGAAGACCTGGTGGTCCCCGGATCCGGTGACCGCCATACGCATCGCGAAGGAAAGTACCCGGCTCATGAGTGACGAACTCATCGATCTGGCCATCGCCACCGCCGGCGGCCGAGAATCCTGGGACACCCTGCGTGGTCTGAACGTCGACATCTCCATCGGCGGCCCGATCTGGGCGATGAAGGGCTGGCCGCCGGACAAGACGTTCGACCAGATTCTGACGCTCGACACGGTCAGAGAGCACATCGTATTCACCCCGTTCACCCGCCCCGACCAGCGGATGGTCTTCGACGCCGCCGCCGACAGCGTCACCATGCAGACCCTCGACGGCGAACCGGTCGAGACCCTCGCCCCCGCACGCGCCGGCTTCAAGGGAATGCTGCGCAACAGCGCCTGGGATGCTCTGCACCTCGGCTACTTCCTGGGCTACGCGTGCTGGAACTACTTCACCACCCCGTTCCTCTTCACCCATCCGGACGTGCGGGTCCACGAGATCGAACCGTGGCGCGAGGCCGGGCAGACCTGGCGACGCCTGCAGGTGCGCTTCCCGCCCGAGATCGCCACGCACAACCCCGACCAGGTGTTCTACTTCGACGCCCTCGGAATGCAACGCCGCATGGACTACATCGTCGAAGTCAACGGCAGCACACTCGTCGGCCACTACACCAGCCGCCACAAGAGCTTCGACGGCCTGCTGGTGGCCACACGCCGACGAGTCTTCCGCCGCAACCCCGACAACAGCGTCAACCTCAACCTTCCCTCCATCACGCTCGACATCCACGATGTGGAACTCGTCCACTCCGGCGACGAACAGGCACAGTCATGACCAAGGACACCGCCGTCATCGACCACCCCGCCCGGCGGCTCGTCGTGGCGCTCCCGTGCTCCTACGACGTAGCCCGCGAGCGCTACGAAACCCTCGTCCCCGAGGTCGATCTCGACCGCTTCTTCCAGATGGCCTCCTGGCAGGCCACGCTCGAGCTCGCCGAGATCAACGCCCCGCACGGGTTCATGCGCTATTTCCGCAGCGACATCACCGCTGTCATGGCGGGATCACCGTCCTTCTGGAAGGCCACGCAGTACCTGATGGGCAACCACACCATCGCCGAACGCATGTTCCGCCACGACCCGTCGGTCATGCTGCACGCACCGCTTCGGACCCTGCTCTACGCGGACCCCGACGGCGACACGAAACTCGCCTTCGAACAGCCGAGCCTCCTGTTTGCCGGCTACGGCAACCCGGGGATCGCGGATGTCGGCCGCGAACTCGACGCCCTCCTCGCCCAGCTGATCACTCTCCTCGGCGGTGACGCACCTTCCCAACTGTGACTCCACATGACGGCGGTCGACCGTAGTGCGTCTGCGGCGCCGGCACCGCACCACCGTCCCGGATGCGGCAGCGCTGGAGGCGCCGGACCGGATCGGCCGCGGCTTCACCGCCGAGGCCTCGAACACCAAGTAGGTCGGCGACATTACCTACCTGAGCGTCGGCACCGGGAAGTTCTGCTGCCTCGCGACCGTCATCGATCTGTATTCACGACGTCTGGCCGGATGGGCGATCGCCGACCACATGCGCGCAGAGCTCGTCACCGACGCCCTGGCGGCCGCGATCCGGACCCGCGGCAGCCTCGCAGCCGGGTCGGTGAACCGTGTGAACAGATCCACATGCCGTGAGCCGGGGATGTGCGCCTGGCTCCAGGCACAGGCGCCGGACTCTGCGTGGTAGTTGCCGTCGCGTGCGGGGCGGGCCAGCAGCACGGTGGTGTCGAGGACCAGGATGCCGCGCGCCGTGGCCGTGTCCTGGGGGTGAGCATTGCGGCGAGCGCAGTCCGCGACTGGTGGGACCAGGCGTGCGAGCCTCGCTCGCCACCTCGACGTGCCGCCCGCGATGCGCTCGGAGGCCGCTGCGTGAAAGTTCGGCGGCGGACGAGTTCGCCATTCCGCCACGATCTTGCCCAAAGCCCTTCTAAGATCGCTGGAAAGGCGGTTCTCCGTATCTCTATGTACTCCCCCACGAGCAGGGCATAGGCCCTTCTGAACGCTGAGAGCAGGAGATGACATCTACGAATGAACAAGCGAAGGGAGCCGCGCCCCAGCAGCGTCGGCGGACGCCGGGCATGCTCGGCCGCCGCACCGTTGGCTGTCTGGCCGCGCTCGCCTTGGGAATCGGTAGTGGCTCGTTAGCCGTGGCGCCTGCGGCGCACTCGCAGGCGGGCGACGGATCGGTGACGGTCCGGGTGATCCGGGCCGTGGACAACAGCGGCGTGTGGACACCCGCGCTGGAACCGGGCATCGCGGGCGTCAAGGTGACCCTCACCGACGACGCCGGGACGGGCATCGAGGGGGTCACGGCGGCCGACGGCACCGTGACACTGACTCCGACGGTGGGCAGGACCACCAGCGGCAAGTACCGGGTCCAGGTGGTGAATCCGAAGCCGGGCGTGCTGTTTCCGGCCTTCGCCTCGCGTCAGGGACTGGACGGTGCGCCCAACCAGTTGAGCAGCAATGAGGAGTTCGTCGACCTCTCCGGCGACAAGAACGTGGCGTACACCACCGGGCTGTGGAGTCCGGGTGACTACTGCCAGAAGAACGCACCACTGATGACGACCTGTCAGCCCACCACGCGCGAGGGCGGGACCCAGCGCACGCTGGTCTCCTTCCCGTACGACGCGCGCGGCCAGGACGGCGTCGACGTCAACGTCACGAACATCGCCACCAACGCCGAGACCGGCACGCTGTTCGGCATCGCGTGGAACAAGGCCGACAAGAGGGTGTTCTCCTCTGCGCTGGCCAAGCGCACCACGGACTACGGTCCGGGTGACGCCGGGGGGATCTATGTGACCGACCCCGCGCGGAAGAAGACCTCCCTGTTCACCGTCGTCCCCGACGCGGGGACGACGGCGCACGGCCCCGGTACCGATGACGCGTTCCTCGCCGTGCCCGGCAAGGAGAGTCTGGGCGGCATCAAGATCACCGATGACGGCAAGGACCTGTTCGTCGTCAACCTCAACAACCGCAAGCTCTACCGTTATGACGCCACGGTGGCGACCGCGGCAGCGCCGAAGGCCGTCTACGCGATCCCGGACCCGGGCTGTCCGGCGGCGGTGGACTGGCGCCCCTTCGGCCTGGGGATGCAGGACGGCACCGGCTACCTCGGCGGGGTCTGCTCGGGCGAGTCCACCGGGAAGGTCTCGGACCTGCGCGCGGTGGTTCTGCCCTTCGACCTGGGCACCGGCGCCTTCCAGAAGGCCGTGCTGAACCAGCCGCTGGACTACCCCCGCGGCTCGACGGTCGGCGCCGGCCCGTGCGACGGCGCGGGCTGGTTCCCGTGGACGAGCACCTACCCGGACTCGCAGAACGGTCGGCCGTGTGGCAACTCCACCATCGCCAAACCCGAACCGGAGTTGGGCGAGATCGCCTTCGAGACCGACGGCTCGATGCTGCTGGCCTTCCGCGACCGCTTCGGCGACCGCGCGCCAGCCGGTCCCGCGCCGAACTCCGCCGCCGTCGTCATGTCTGGCGGTGACCTGAACAAGGCCTGCCCGGCGGACGGCATGTATGTGATGGACACCAACAACGGCTGCGGGCTGTCCCCTCGGGGCACCCGGTTCTTCGATACCAGCTGGGGTGGTCACCGCAACACGGCGTTCGCCGGCATGGCGCTCGCCAAGGCCGAGAACACCATCGCGACCTCCGCCTTCGACCCCAACCACACCGCCCTCGGGTACGGCACGTCGTTCCTCCAGCGCGATGGCACGCAGGACCCGGAGTTCGGCCTGCGCCTCAACCCGCCGGGCGCCGTAGCCCCGTTCGGCAAGGGCGCCTCGATGGGCGACCTGGAGGTGCTCTGCGACCAGGCCCCGCTCCAGATCGGCAACCGGGTCTGGTACGACCCCGAGCGCAAGGGCATCCAGAACCCGGGCCAGCGGCCGGTCGTGGGCGCGACCGTCAACCTGTACGACGAGTCGGGCAAGCTCGTGGGGACGACCGAGACGACGGCGCGCGGCGAGTACTACTTCGACGACTCCAATGTCACCGGCGGCCTCCAGCCGAGGACCAAATACACCATCCGCCTCGACAATCCGACCGACTACGCCAAGGACGGCCCGCTCTACCAGTGGGTGCCCACAGAGGCGGATGTCGGCGACAACCACTTCATCGACTCCAAGGGAATCGTCCCGCGCGACGCGAAGTTCCCGGAGCGGGCGCTGACCACCGGCGGGCCCGGGGAGAACGACCACACGTACGACTTCGGCTTCCGGCAACAGGAAGGCGCGCTGCGCCTGGTCAAGCACGACCAGGACGGCAAGCCGCTGGCGAAGGCGACGTTCCAGCTGTGGAAGGAGACAAATGGTTCCGACGGCTTGCAGGCTACCGGGACGGAGCCGGACACGCCGGTCGACAAGCCCTGCCTGACCGGGACCGACGGCATCTGCCAGGGCGCCGGCGCGCCGGGGACGTACTACTGGCAGGAGGTCAGCCCGCCCGAAGGGTACGCCGTACCCGATGTGGCGGTGTTCGGGCCGCTGGTACTGACCTCCGACAACCTCGACGAGGGGGTCTCGGTGACCGCGGTCAACGAGCGGCTGCCCGGCCCCACTCCGACGCCGACGCCGACGGCACCGGAGACACCGGACAAACCGGGCAAACCGGGTTCGCCGGGGGCTCCAGGCGCCCCGGGCGCCCCGGGTGTACCAGGTGCACCCGGCCACGCATCCAACTCGGGCCTGGCGTCAACCGGCACGAGCCAGGTGGTTCCGCTGGCCCTGGCCGGCTGCGCCGCGCTCACAGTCCTCGGCGCGGCGCTGGTCGTGCTGATGCGCAGGCGAAGGGCACAGCACCGCTAGCCCCGAAGCGGGGCGACCGGCACCGGTGACCGTCCGGGCCGGCTCGGGCGGGTTCGCGGACCAGCGGTTCGCGAACCC
>NZ_JBHVFF010000421.1:0-5315 GCF_042801895.1 Streptomyces sp. NPDC057543
GTCGACACCCGCCGCCTCGCCGACTGCTTCCCCGCCGTCGACTACTTCGAGAACAGCGGGCTCCCCTTCGTCATCGCCCTCAACGGCTTCGACGGGCACCAGCCCTACACCCCCGACGAAGTCCGCGAAGCCCTCCAGATCGGCCCGGACACCCCGATCATCACGACGGACGCGCGGCACCGCGCGGACGCCAAGAGCGGCCTGATCACGCTCGTGGAGCACGCACTGATGGCACGGCTGAAGTAAGCACAAGTCTGTATTGACATACGGTAGTTACCGTAGCCAAACGGGGGCGGGCTGTGTCCTTTGACACGATCCGCCCCCGCGTTCATAACGTTTCGACAGAGAATTGTCTCGCGTTCAACACCCGATGCGTTCAATCGGTGTCGCTGCGCTCACATGAGCCCCGCCTTTTGGCGGGGCTCGTTCTTTATGCCCGTTTTATCTGAGGCTTGGACCACTCGGAATGGCTGGTTCCGACTGTTTGGAACGCGACCGGTCCCCGTGCTGGAATTCGACGAACTCCCGAGTAGTACGGCCCTGAACGAAACACGGCACAACGTAGGTGCCGACGCCGAGAGGTTGTTGGTCGAGTGAGGCGAAGCAACGAGGGCTCCGTGGCGGAGCCGGAGCGGGGCAATTTCACCCCGCCGCCGCGCACCGCGGCGTCGCCCGCCGACATGTCCCGATCGATGAAGTCCGGGGGCAGCTCAAGTCGGCTTTCCCCGCGCAACTGGCGGGTGCCCACTCGACTGAACGCGATCCTCCTGATCCCGGTGCTGGTCGGCCTGGTCATGGGCGGTTTCCAGGTGAAGGGCTCGATCGATACCTGGCGGGAGGCGCAGGAGGCCGAGAAGACCGCGCTGATCGTGCGCGCGGCCTCCGCGTACGGCCAGGCACTCCTCAACGAGCGTGACCTCTCCGCTCAGCCCCTGCTGTCGAACAAGCGCGACGCCGCCGTCATCGACCAGGTCCGGGCGACCACCGACGCCGCCGCGGCCAAGTTCGACACGGCCGTGAAGGACATGCCCAAGAAGCAGGGCCTGGAGCGGCGCCTTCAGCTGTTCCGGCTGGAGGAGCCCAAGCTCCCCGATCTGCGCAAGGCCGCCTACGCCGAGGCGATGGACCCGGTGAAGACGGAGGAGGGTTATGTCCAGGTGCAGCACTCCTTGATGGAGTTCTGCAACGAGCTGGGTCTGGGCACCGGCAACATCACCAGTTACGGCCGTACGGTCTACGCGATCGAGCTCGCCAAGGCTGCAGAGTCGCTTCAGCGCTCCATCGGTATGCACCTGCTCGTGCGTCCGAGCCAGGAGAGCGCCACGTTCGACGCCCAGGTCAAGGCCTTCGGCTCGTACAACTACCTGGAGAAGATCGCGCTCGGCGAGTTCATCTCCGGCGGTACGGAGGCCGA
The DNA here is from genome assembly GCF_042801895.1 of Streptomyces sp. NPDC057543. Classification (NCBI taxonomy): domain Bacteria; kingdom Bacillati; phylum Actinomycetota; class Actinomycetes; order Kitasatosporales; family Streptomycetaceae; genus Streptomyces; species Streptomyces sp. NPDC057543. The sequence continues at coordinate 1,415 of NZ_JBHVFF010000421.1, forward strand.
CGCGGCCCGGCTGAAGCAGGTCATGGCCGCGCAGTCGGCCGACGGCGCGAAGAAGCTGAAGAAGGCGAAGGAGCAGGCCGACGCGGCGGGGGTCCCGTTCGTCGCGCCGCCCAGTGTCGACGGCTCGGTCTTCGACGGCATGGCCCAGCAGATCGGGCAGGGGAAGTCCCCCCAGAAGCTGGCCGCCAAGGGCATCACGCCCGAGACCTGGATGGCCGCCGCCACCGCCAAGTTCGACGGCTACACCACGGTCGAGGACGAGCTCGTCGACAAGGCCGTGACCGAGGCCGCGGACATCTCGTCCAGCGCCCGGAACGACGCCTTCATCAACGCCGGCGTCGTGATCGTCGCCCTGCTGGCCGCCTTCGTCCTGGCCGGGCTGATGGCGCGGCAGATGAGCCGCTCGATGCGCCATCTGCGAACCGCCGCCTTCGGGATCGCCGAGCAGCGGCTGCCGATGCTGGTCGACCAGCTCTCCAGGACCGATCCGGGCCGGATCGACACCCGCGTCGAGCCGATCCCGATCGACAGCCGCGACGAGATCGGCGAGGTCGCCCGCGCCTTCGACCAGGTGCACCGCGAGGCGGTCCGGCTGGCGGCCGAGCAGGCCATGCTGCGGGGCAACGTCAATGCGATCTTCACCAATCTGTCGCGTCGCAACCAGTCGCTGATCGAGGGCCAGCTGACCCTCATCACCGACCTGGAGAACAACGAGGCCGACCCGGACCAGCTGGAGAGCCTCTTCCGGCTGGACCACCTGGCCACCCGGATGCGGCGCAACGGCGAGAACCTTCTCGTGCTGGCCGGCGAGGAGCCCGGTCGCCGCTGGAACCAGCCGGTTCCACTGGTCGACGTCTTGCGGGCCGCCGCCTCCGAGGTGGAGTCGTACGAGCGCGTCGAACTCTCCGGGGTGCCGGAGACCGAGATCCACGGCCAGTCCGTCACCGACCTCGTGCATCTGCTGGCCGAGCTGCTGGAGAACGCCACCACGTTCTCCTCCCCGCAGACCAAGGTGCGGGTCACGGCGACGCGGCTGCCCGACAGCCGCGTGATGATCGAGATCCACGACAAGGGCATCGGTCTCACCGCCGAGGACTTCGCCGACATCAACCACAGACTGGCCAACCCGCCGACCGTGGACGCCGCGGTGTCGCAGCGGATGGGTCTCTTCGTCGTCGGCCGGCTCGCCGACCGGCACGGCATCCGGGTCCAGCTGCGTCCCTCGGGCGAGCAGGCCGGGACCACCTCGCTGGTCATGCTGCCGGATGCCATCACCCACGGTGGCGGCGGCGAACCGGGCGCCGCGCAGGACGACTTCACCGTCTCTTCGATCATTCCGCAGCGGCAGGAATTCGAGCAGCCCGCGCCTCCGCAGCTGCGCACGGCGGCGGAGCTCGGCTTCGACGACTCGCGTTACGAGCAGCCGTCGGGGGACGCCTCACAGCTCGACCCCGTGGGCCGTTCGCTGATGCGTGAGGAGCGTCGCGCCGCACTGGAGGCACAAGCGACGGGCGAGCACCCGCAGTTCGCTCAGGATCCGTACGCCGGGAACGGATACACCCGGGAGCCGCAGCAGGCCGGGAACGGATACGCCCAGGAGCCGCAGCAGTACGAGCAGGCTCCGTACGAGGGTGGATACGCCCCCTACGGCGGTGACGCGGGCTTCGCCGAGCAGCCCGACCGCACCCGGCAGGGCGGCTATGCGGAGGCGGCATACGCGGCCGGCGAGATCGCGCAGCCGTCACACGAGGAACCGTTCGCTTCCCAGCCCCACCAGGACGAATGGGCGAATCAGGGCGCGTATCAGGATGCGTACGTGCCCCCTGCGCAGGTCGAAGCGGAATCTGTCCCGAGTGCCCCCGCCGAGCCGCAGGAACGCGTAGGCTTCGACCGTCCGGGGCCCACCCCGAACTCCGGCCACGAGCTGACCGAAGCCGGTCTGCCGCGCCGGGGCGGTCAGCAGCACTGGCAGCCCACCGGCCGCGGGAGCAACCAGCCCGCAGCCGCACAGCAGGAACTGCCGCCGCAGCAGCAGGAACTGCCGCAGCAGCAGCCGTCCGCACAGCAGGACGAGAACGGCTCCGACGACTGGCGCTCGACGAACGACGAACGCTGGGAGCGGGCCGAGAAGCTCCGGGAGCCGAAGGCGGGCGGGATCACCCCGTCCGGGCTTCCCCGGCGAGTGCCCAAGGCCAATCTGGTCGAGGGTACGGCGGAGCAGACCCTGCAGGGCGGCCCTCAGGTCTCCCGTGCCCCCGAGGACGTCCGCGGCAGGTTGAGCAACCTGCGGCGGGGCGTGCTGCGGGGACGTAACGCGGGTTCGGACACAAGTAATACCTACAACCAGGAGCGTTAGTGTGAGCCCGATGAGCCAGGCGGCGCAGAATCTGAACTGGTTGATCACCAACTTCGTGGACAACACCCCCGGGGTGTCGCACACGGTGGTGGTCTCCGCCGACGGACTCCTGCTGGCCATGTCCGAAGGATTTCCGCGCGACCGCGCCGACCAGCTGGCGGCCGTCGCCTCCGGTCTGACCTCGCTGACCGCGGGCGCCTCGCGGATCTTCGAAGGCGGCGCGGTGAATCAGACAGTTGTGGAGATGGAGCGCGGATTCCTCTTCATCATGTCAATTTCCGACGGATCCTCACTGGCCGTTCTTGCGCATCCGGACGCCGATATCGGTCTGGTCGGGTACGAAATGGCCCTTCTTGTCGACCGCGCGGGCGGCGTTCTCACCCCGGACCTCCGTGCCGAACTTCAGGGAAGTCTTCTTAACTAGTAGACAGACAGTGCGTTTCGCGCCACCGCACCATAAAGTGCGGTGGCGCGGACCCACTGGGATCGGGACCGGCAGGCGGAGGAGGAATCGTGGCAACACCCCCAGGCGGACACCGGTACGACGGTGGCCAGAACGTACCGGGTGAGCACGGGGACAACCGGTTCAACTTCCCCTCCGCACCCAGCAGACAGGGCACCCAGCAGCCGTATCAGCCCTACCGGCAGCCGCAGTCGCCGCAACAGCCGTACGGTGCCCAGCAGGGCTCCGGGTGGCCCCCGCAGCGGCCGCACCGTTTCGACTCGCCCCAGTCGCCCCGCATCCAGCCCGTGCAACCGCGGCAGGCCCCCGAGCCGGCCGCTCCCGCAGCGCACAATCCGCTGGTCCGTCCGTACGCCATGACCGGCGGCCGGACACGACCGCGCTACCAACTCGCCATTGAGGCGTTGGTCAGTACCACGGCCGATCCGTCCCGGCTGCAAGGGCAGTTGCCCGAGCACCAGCGGATCTGCCGGCTGTGCTTCGAGATCAAGTCGGTCGCCGAGATTTCGGCACTGCTCTCGATCCCGCTCGGCGTTGCCCGGATCCTCGTAGCCGACCTGGCAGAGGCCGGACTCGTCGCTATCCATCAGCCCGGCGGCGACGAGTCCGCCGGCGGCCAGCCAGATGTGACACTGCTCGAAAGGGTGCTCAGTGGACTTCGCAAGCTCTAGCGGCGGAGCGGCCCGCTCCACTACCTCCGCGAAGATCGTGGTGGCAGGGGGCTTCGGCGTGGGTAAGACCACGTTCGTCGGTGCCGTTTCGGAGATCAATCCGCTGCGCACCGAAGCCGTGATGACGTCCGCGTCCGCGGGCATCGACGATCTGACGCACACCGGGGACAAGACCACCACGACGGTGGCGATGGACTTCGGCCGCATCACCCTGGACCAGGACCTGATCCTGTACCTCTTCGGTACGCCCGGACAGGACCGCTTCTGGTTCATGTGGGACGACCTGGTCCGCGGCGCCATCGGCGCCGTCGTCCTCGTCGACACCCGCCGCCTCGCCGACTGCTTCCCCGCCGTCGACTACTTCGAGAACAGCGGGCTCCCCTTCGTCATCGCCCTCAACGGCTTCGACGG
>NZ_JBHVFF010000422.1:0-5308 GCF_042801895.1 Streptomyces sp. NPDC057543
GCGCCCCCGCCTCGGGGGCGCACCGGGCGCGGGTGGGTCAGAGCGAGGTCATGACGTGCTTGATGCGGGTGTAGTCCTCGAAGCCGTACGCGGAGAGGTCCTTGCCGTAGCCGGACTTCTTGAATCCGCCGTGCGGCATCTCGGCGACGAGTGCCATGTGGGTGTTGATCCACACGCAGCCGAAGTCGAGGTTCTTGGACATCCGCATGGCGCGGGCGTGGTCCTTGGTCCATACCGAGGACGCGAGCGCGTAGTCCACGCCGTTGGCGTACGCGACGGCCTGGGCCTCGTCGGAGAACTTCTGGACGGTGATGACGGGGCCGAAGACCTCGTTCTGAATGATCTCGTCGTCCTGCTGGAGGCCGGAGACGACGGTCGGGGCGTAGAAGTAGCCCCTCTCGCCCACCCGGTGGCCACCCGCCTCGATCTTCGCGTGGTCGGGGAGGCGGTCGATGAAGCCGCTGACCTGCTTCAGCTGGTTGGCGTTGTTGAGCGGGCCGTACAGCACGTCCTCGTCGTCCGGCTGCCCGGTCTTCGTGTCGGCGGCGGCCTTGGCGAGAGCGGTGACGAACTCGTCGTGGACGGACTCGTGGACCAGGACGCGGGTCGCGGCCGTACAGTCCTGGCCCGCGTTGAAGAAGCCGCCGACGACGAGGTCCTCGACCGCCTTCTCCAGGTCTGCGTCCTCGAAGATCACCGCCGGGGCCTTGCCGCCGAGCTCCAGGTGGACCCGCTTGACGTCCTTGGCGGCGCTCTGCGCGACCTGGATGCCGGCCCGTACCGAACCGGTGATGGAGGCCATCGCCGGGGTCGGGTGCTCGACCATCGCGCGACCGGTCTCGCGGTCGCCACAGATGACGTTGAACACACCCTTGGGGAGGATCCGGCCGATGATCTCGGCGATCAGCACGGTCGACGCCGGTGTGGTGTCGGACGGCTTGAGGACGACGGCGTTGCCCGCGGCGAGCGCCGGGGCGAACTTCCACACGGCCATCAGCAGGGGGTAGTTCCACGGCGCGACCTGGGCGCAGACGCCGACCGGCTCACGGCGGATGATCGACGTCATCCCCTCCATGTACTCACCGGCCGAGCGGCCTTCGAGCAGCCGCGCGGCGCCCGCGAAGAAGCGGACCTGGTCGATGGCCGGGGCGAGTTCCTCACTGTGGGTGAGGTGGAGCGGCTTTCCGGTGTCACGGCTCTCGGCGGCCACCAGTTCGTCGGCCCGCGCCTCCATCGCGTCGGCGATCTTCAGCAGGGCCAGCTGCCGTGCGGACGGGGTGGTGTCCCGCCAGGCGGGGAACGCGGCAGCGGCGGCGGCCATCGCCGCGTCGACGTCCGCCTGGCCGGAGAGCGGGGAGGTGGCGTAGACCTCGCCCGTGCTGGGATCCACGACGTCGAGGGTGCGGCCGTCCGAGGCGTCCGCGAAGACGCCGTCGATGTAATTGCGGAACGTGGTGCTCATGAAACCGGTCTTTCTCATGGTCGGGCGGAACGCGTGGTCGGACGGCGTAGCGGTACGGGGACGCGGTCAGGCTGCCGTACGGGCGGACAGGTGCTCGTGGACGGCGGGCCAACTGCCGTCGGCGGCGCGGGCGAACACGATCGTCTCCCGCTCGTGGACGGTCTCCTCGCCGGCCCGGGTGGCGACCGTGGTCTCCACGTCATGGCTGAAGACGGCCGTGGTGCCGTAGTGCTGGATCAGCTGCCCTGTCGAGGTGCAGCGAACAATGCGGAAGTCGTCCTCCGCCACCCACTGCTGCCACAGCGCGCGGTACTCGTCGGTGGAACCGAGCCGCTGTGGGGTGGAGTGGAAGACGAATGAGGCGTCCGGGGCGAAGGAGCCGAAGTAGTCGTCGAGGCGCCCTTCGGCGAAGGCGGCGATCAACGCGTCGGCGGCGGCGCGGACTTCCCGGACTTCCCGGGTGTCCTGAACATCTTGAACGTCCTGGACTTCCTGCGCGGGGGTGGTGCTCATGTGCGGCTCCTGGTTACGGGGCGGGGCGTCGGAAGGCCGTGGCGTTCAGGCCACGGTGGCCGGCCCGGCGGCGACGGTCTCCTCGTCCGGGCCGCCGACGATGGGCAGAACCGCGGTGTCCGACGCCCTGACGAAACGGGGGCCCTCCGGTCCGTACACCCCGCGCGGCTCGGGGAAGAGGGTGAGCAGGCCGAGGTAGACGACGGCCGCGAGGGCGAGGCCGACCGGCAGCGAGATGTCGGCGCCGTTCGCGAGGTTGCCGAGCGGGCCGACGAACTGACCGGGCAGGTTGGTGAACAGCAGCGCCACACCGGCGGAGAGGAACCAGGTGGACATCCCGCGCCAGTTCCAACCGTGGTTGAACCAGTAGCGGCCACCGGTCTGGCGGCGGTTGAAGACCTGGAGCGCGTCCCCGTCGTACCAGCCGCGCCGGGTGACGTAGCCGAGCGCCATCACGATCATCCACGGCGCGGTGCAGGTGATGATCAGCGTCGCGAACGTGGAGATGGACTGGGTGAGGTTGAGCGCGAAGCGGCCGACGAAGATGAACGCGATCGACAGGGCGCCGATGAAGAACGTCGACTGCACCCGGCTGAAGCGGGTGAAGACGCTGGAGACGTCGAGGCCGGTGCCGTACAGCGCGGTCGTGCCGGTCGACAGGCCACCGATCAGGGCGATCAGGCAGAGCGGCAGGAAGTACCAGCCGGGCGAGATGGCGAGCAGTCCGCCGACGTAGTTGGGGGCGGCCGGGTCGACGTACTTGGCGGCCTTCGACGCGATGATCGAGGCGGTGGCCAGGCCGAAGACGAAGGGCAGCAGCGTGGCGATCTGCGCGAGGAACGCGGCGCCCATCACGCGGCGGCGGGGCGTCGTGGCCGGGATGTAGCGGGACCAGTCGCCGAGGAACGCGCCGAAGGAGACCGGGTTGGACAGCACGATCAGCGCGGAGCCGATGAACGACGGCCAGAACAGCGGGTCGGCCGTCGACGCGAAGGTGCCCGCGTAGCCCGCGTCGAAGTCTCCCGCGAAGGCGAAGACGCCGAGGACGAAGAGCGCCGACGCGGCGATCACCGCGATCTTGTTGACCATCAGCATGAAGCGGAAGCCGTAGACGCAGACCACCAGGACGAGCCCGGCGAAGATCGCGTATGCAATGCCATAGGTCACGTTCGACTCGGGCAGACCCGCGAGTCGGTGGGCGCCGCCGACGAGCGCGTCGCCCGAGGACCACACCGAGATCGAGAAGAACGCGACCGCGGTGAGGAGCGAGAGGAACGAGCCGACGATCCGGCCGTGCACGCCCAGGTGGGCGGAGGAGGACACGGCGTTGTTGGTGCCGTTGGCCGGGCCGAACAGCGCCATCGGGGCAAGCAGCAGCGCACCGGCGAGAAGGCCGAGCAGTGTCGCCGCGAGCCCCTGCCAGAACGAGAGCCCGAAAAGGATCGGGAAGGCGCCCAGCACACACGTCGCGAAGGTGTTGGCACCGCCGAAGGCGAGCCGGAAGAGATCGACCGGCCGGGCGGTGCGGTCGGCGTCGGGAATCCGCTCGACACCATTGGTCTCGACTTCGGTGATCGAGGTGGTCATGGCGCTCCAGCTTTTGTTCATGAGGCAGCCCCACAGTCTGTTCATATGGGACGGTCCCGCTGTTCATGGGACGGTCCCACAGTCTGTGCCCCCGGACGACGGCCGACAATTGTGTACATCACAGAGCAGTAGGCTGTTGTCTGTGGCAAACGACAAACTCACGGTCGAGGATCTACTCTCGTTCCCCGCTCTCCAGCTCTCCGTGAAGGCGGGCAGCAGCGGCCTGGGACGTTCGGTTTCCTGGGCGCATGCCAGCGAACTCGCCGATCCGACGCCCTGGCTGCTGGGCGCCGAGGTGATCATGACGACGGGGCTGGCGATCCCGCGTACCGCCGCCGGACAGCGCACCTATCTGGAGCGACTCGACGACGCCGGTGTCTCCGCGCTGGCCCTGTCCGCGCAATTGCACATGCCACCGCTGCACGACGCGTTCTTCCGGGCGGCCGAGGAGCGCGGCTTCCCGGTCCTGGAGGTCCCGCTCGCCGTTCCCTTCATCGCGGTCTCCCAGGAGGTCGCGGCCTCGGTCCAGGAGGACGCCAGGCACCGGCTCGGCGCGCAGCTCCAGGTCTTCGGCTCGCTGCGCTGGCTGGTAGCCGAGGACCTCGACACGCCGACGCTGCTGCGTCGTCTCGAGCGCCTGTCCGGTTACGACGTGTATCTCTGCACCCCGCAGGGGCGGCCTCTGCTTCCAGGAGTCCCGGTGCCGGACCGGGGCGTGCTGCCCGCCTCGGTGGACGCTCCGCCGACCGTCCCCGGTGGGTTCGTGCTGCCCGTGCCGGCACCCGGCGGCCCGGCGGGATTCCTCGTCGCGTACGAACGGGAGGGCGCCCAGCCCGCCGGGCTCGCGGTCGTCCAGCACATCGCCACGGTGGCGGCGCTACGGGTCGCGATGGTGCGCAGCGAGCGCGAGACGCTGCGCCGCGAGGGCGCGGAGACCCTGGCCGAACTCCTTCAGGAGGTGCTGGACCCGGAAGCGGCCCGGCGCAGGCTCGCCCGGCATGCGATCGAGGGCGACACCGTGCTGATCGTGGTGCGGCAGACCACGGACGAGGCGCTGCTGCGCTGCCTCCAGGACCAGCCGCATCTGCTGCTCACGTGGGGCACGGACCGGTATGTCCTGGGGGCGCCGCAGCTGGCGGCAGAGATCGGTGAACTGCCGGATGTGGCGGCCGGGATGAGCCGCCCGTTCCTTCCCGGGGCCCCGTTGCGGGTGGCCCAGCGCGAGGCGCTCTGGGCGGTCTCGAAGGCCGTCGAGTCGGGCCGTTCCGTGGTCCGCTACGGCGACGACTCCCTGGGCCGCTGGCTGCCCGACGACCCGGCCGTGCTGACCGCGCTGGTCGAGCACGTGCTGGGCGAGGTCCTGCGCTACGACGAGGCGCACGACTCGCAGCTGCTGGTCTCCGTCCGTACCTGGATGGAACGGGACCGCCGCACGGAGACGGCGGCCGCCGCGCTCCACATCCATCCCAACACTCTCGCCTACCGGCTGCGCCGCTTCGGTTCACTGGCCGGCCGTGACATGGCGTCCACGGGGGCCCTGGCGGAGGTCTGGCTGGCGATCCAGGCAGCGGGGGCGCTGGGTCTCACCGACTGAGAGTGACCGGCCACGGGCGACGACCGGACGGAGCCGGGTGGGCCGGACTGGCCCTAAGGGCTGCCCCGTAATCCCTGGTGGATCAGCGCGCGGCGTCAGATGCGGTGCATCGCAAGGCGGAGGGGCGCTCGCATACTGGCTGTATTCGGGCG
>NZ_JBHVFF010000423.1:0-5223 GCF_042801895.1 Streptomyces sp. NPDC057543
GTCGCGGACCGCCCCGCAGCTTCGGGGCGGGGACCGCAGCGCCGCGGCCCGCATGCGCGCGATCCTCGACCAGTCGTTCGGCCACCTGCCCGCCGCCGACGGGCCGTTCGCCGGCCGGCGGGCCGAGCTGGCGCAGATCGCGCAGTGGGTGCGCGAGGCCCGCGCGTCGACGGAGACCAAGCCGACCGTCGTCGTCCTGCACGGCACGCCCGGCGCGGGACGCACCACGCTCGCGGTGCGGGCGGCGCGCAGCCTGAAGGATCAGTTCCGGGGCGCGTGCGTGGTGGACCTGCGCGGCAACGTGTCCGGAGAGGCGCCGCTGCCGACCCGGGACGCGCTGCTGCATCTGCTGAACCGGCTGGGCGCGCCCCGCGAGCAGCTGCTGTTCCGCGAGAGAGCCTCCGCCGAGCAGCAGGTGCGGCGGCTGAGCGAGCTGTACCACCAGCATCTGACCGGCACGCCCGTGACGATCGTCCTCGACGACGCGGCCGACGCGGCCCAGGTCCGCACGCTGGTCCCCGAGCGCTCCGACAGCCTCGTCCTGGTCACCGCCCGCGAGCCCCTGGAGCTGCCCGCCGACATTCCGGCCCGGGTCCATCATCTGCCGGTCGGCGCGCTGGACGCGGCGGGCGCGGAGGAGCTGCTGCGCGAGGCGGCCGGTGCGGCACAGGAGGAGCCGTACGACGCCCGGTCGACGGACAGCGTCGTGGAGCTGTGCAGCGGGCTGCCGCTGGCGCTGCGCATAGCGGGCTCCTCGCTCGGCGCACGTACCCGCGGCGCACTCGCCGCCGATCTCGCCGCGTACGGTCCGGTCGCGCCGGTCGAACGGGCGCTGTGGCTGCGCTACACCGACCAGTCCGAACAGGCGCGGCGGCTGCTGCGCCGGCTCGCGCTGGCCGGGCGGGCCAGCCTGGGCGCCGCGGCGGCGGCCGCGCTGCTCTCCGCCGACGAGCAGGAGGCCGAGCGGCTGCTGACAGCCCTGGCCGGGGCCGGGCTCCTGGACCACGTACGGGGCTCGCGCTACCGACTCCACGACCTCGTACGGGGCTTCGCCCTGGACCGGCTGCGGGACGAGGAGACGGCGGCTGACCGTACGGCCGCGCAGGAGCGGCTGATCAAGAACTACGCGGAGCTGGCCGGTGCGGTGATCCGCATGGTGGACGGCAAGATGTCCACCCGGGCCGGGCAGTTCGGCTCGCACGGGTTCGGTTCGCTGGACTCGGCGCTGCGCTGGCTGGACGACGAGTCGAGTTTCATCACGTCGGCACTGCGGCACGCGGAGGGCGTCGACCAGGGGGCCGTACTGGATCTGCTGGGCGCGCTGTGCGACTACTGCCTGCTGCGCGGCGACCTCTACCGGCTGGGCGAGATCAGCGAGTTGACGCAGGCCGTGGACAAAGGGCTGCTGGAGCGCTCCGTGCAGTGGCGCACCGGCATCGCGGCCCGTCAGCTCGGCGAGCTGGACAAGGCCCGCACCACGCTCTCGTCGGTCGTCGGGCTCTACCGCGAGGCGCAGAACGAGGCGGGTACGGCGCTGGCGCTCTGCTCGCTCGGCATCACCCTGCACCACCAGGGCAATCTGACCGAGGCGTCGGCGCGGCTGCGCGAGGCGATCTCGTTGCAGTCCTCCGACGAGCAGGCCGAGGACCGGGCCTGGTCGCTGCACGCCCTGGCCGCCGTCGAACGGGACCGGGCCCACCTGGCCGAGGCGCTGACCCTCCTGGACATGGCGCTGGCCCTGCACCGGGAGGGCGAGTCGCTGCACGGCGAGGCGTGGACGCAGTTCCAGCTGGGCCAGACCCTGCTGCGGATGGGCGACGTGGAGCGGGCGGAGGAGGCGCTGCGTACGGCCCTGGATCTGTACGGCCGTACCCGTGACGAGCGCGGCGAGGCGTGGGCGCTGACCCAGCTGGCCCGCGCCCGGCTACTGGACGGCGACCCGGCCCCGGCCGTCGAACAGCTGGAGCAGGCCTTGGCCCGGCACCGCGACAACGAGGACGCGCGCGGCGAGGCGTGGACGCTGTACTACCTGGGGCAGGCTCTGGAGGAGAACGGCGACACCGACCGGGCGGTGCGGCAACTGGAGCGGGCCCGCACGATGTTCTCCCGGATGCGGGACGTGTACGGGCTGGCGTGCGCCCGGCACCACTCGGGCCGGGTCACCCGCGATCAGCGGGCCGCGCAGACCGGGAACCTCCGCAACTCCGGTTTCGCCCGTCAGCTCCTGGTCGACGCCCGGGCCGACTTCGGGCGCATCGGGGTCGCCCACGGCGAGGCGTGGACGTGCCTGGAGCTGGCCCTGATCGACGCGGGCAACAACCGCGCCCCGCAGGCGCTGGAGCTGTGCGACGAGGCGGCGGAGCTGTTCGGCTCCTACGGCGACACGCGGGGCGCGGACTGGGCCCGCTTCCTACGCTGCACGCTGCTGCCGTACGCGTCGCCGGGCGGCAGCGAGGTGGGCACGGTGGTGGCCCAGCAGGAACTGGCCGACCTGCTCCTGGCGGGCCACCCGACGCGCGACAGCAAGCTGGAGGACTGCGCGGAGGCGTACCGGGTGGTGCTGAACCGCGGCGTGGACCTGGAGGACGGCTGGCAGGCGTGGCGCCTGGGCATGACGCCGGCGCGCCACGCCCGGGAGGTCATGGGCGTACCGGTTCCGCCCACCACCAGCCCGTCCGGCGTCTGAGGACAGCGCGGCGGCCCCGGCCGGGCACGACCGCCCCGCCGGGGCACGACCGCCCGGCCGGGCACGACCGCCCGGCCCGTCGCCAGGCGTACCGAGCGGCCACCGGACGTCCCGGTACCGCCCCGCGCCTCGTCAGGCCTACCGAGCGGTCACCGGACGTGCCGGTACCGCCCCGCGCCTACTTCCGCTTCGCGGATCCCGCCGCCACCGGGGCTTCGGACGCCTCCGCCGGGTCCGGGGCCTCCACGAAGTCGACCTTGCCCATGTGCCGGTTCATGGACTTCATCAGCAGCCATACGCCGACGGCGAGCGCCGCGAAGACGATGAAGCCGAGAACGCCGGGGGTCACCTTGTTGTCGTCGACCTCCTTGGCGAGAGGGACGAGATGGGTCAGTGCCTGGGTCGCGTACATATCAGGCATTGTCGCGGATGCCCGCGAAGAGGTCGCTCTCGGGGAGGGAGGTATCGACGAGAGACTTCGCCAGCTCGTACTCCTCGGTCGGCCAGACCTCCTTCTGGATGTCCATCGGGACCCGGAACCAGCCGCCGTCGGGATCGATCTGCGTCGCGTGCGCGATCAGCGCCTTGTCGCGGATCTCGAAGAAGTCCGCGCACGGAACGTGCGTGGTCAGCGTGCGTTCGTCGCGCTCGAACTCCTTCCAGCGCTCCAGCCACTCGCCGTACGGGGACTCCAGGCCGCGGGCCAGCAGCGCCTCGTGGAGCGCCACCGTGCGCGGTCGGTTGAAGCCCTGGTTGTAGTAGAGCTTCTGCGGCTGCCAGGCGGGGCCGAACTCGGACTCGGGGTACAGCTCGGTGTCCGCCGCACCGTCGAAGGCGATCATCGTGATCTTGTGGGTCATGATGTGGTCGGGGTGCGGGTACCCGCCGTTCTCGTCGTACGTCGTGACGACCTGCGGCCGGAACGCGCGGATGCTGCGGACGAGACGGCCGGCGGCCTTCTCCTCGTCCTCCAGCGCGAAGCAGCCCTCCGGCAGCGGCGGCAGCGGGTCGCCCTCGGGCAGACCCGAGTCGACGAAGCCGAGCCACTCCTGGCCGACACCCAGGATCTCCCGGGCCTCGTCCATCTCCTTCTTGCGCACCTCGTGGATGTTCTCCTCGATGTACGCGTCGCCCTGGAGCTTGGGGTTGAGGATGGAGCCGCGCTCGCCGCCCGTGCAGGTCACGACCAGCACGTCCACCCCCTCGGACACATACTTGGCCATGGTGGCCGCGCCCTTGCTCGACTCGTCGTCGGGGTGGGCGTGAACGGCCATCAGTCGCAGCTGCTCAGTCAAGACTCGATCCTCAGTGTTTCGGCGCGTGGGCAGGCTTCTATAGTGACCGAACCGGGGGGCGGAAAATTCCTCGATCCCCGGCACAGGAGGAACGATCATGACGGCGGTGCGCGAAGCGCTCCCGGAGAACCGCTACGGCCGCTCCGCGGACCAGCGCGCGGACCGCAAGCTGCGGATCATCGGCTCGGTACTGGGCGTCGTCCTGCTCGGGGTGGTCGGCTGGATCGGCTACGCCTACATCACCGGGCAGGGGATCAGCGCCGAGGTGATCAAGCGCCAGGTCGTCTCGGACGCGCGCGTCGATGTGCACCTGGAGGTGCGCAAGGACAAGGACGCCAAGGGCTACTGCACCCTCCGCGCGCAGCACGAGGACGGCAGCGAGGTGGCCCGCAAGGACTTCCGCTTCGACGACCGCACCGACCGCGTCGACCGCGTCCTGTCGCTGCGTACGACGTCCAGGGCGACCAGTGTCGAGCTGCTCGGCTGCACCACCGACGGCGGGGCGGCGCGTTAACCGCCGCACGCCGGCGCTTCATCGCTCTTGTCGGTGCTGACCTGCGCAAAACGCAGTCCCGGCGATTACCTTCTCCCCCTTTTCCCGGGGAATTGTTAGGCTCGTGGTTTCGCCCACCCGTGGAGGCACATGCTTACGGGTAGGGCGATGCTTTGTATACCCAGTACCGACGAGGAGCACCCTGTGACCCAGACCAGCGAAAACGTCACCTGGCTCACGCAGGAGGCGTACAACCAGCTCAAGGCCGAGCTGGAGTACCTGTCTGGTCCCGCGCGCACGGAAATCTCCGTAAAGATCGCGGCGGCCCGTGAGGAAGGTGACCTCCGGGAGAATGGCGGCTACCACGCGGCCAAGGAGGAGCAGGGAAAGATGGAGCTGCGCGTGCGCCAGCTCACCCAGCTCCTGGAGCACGCGAAGGTGGGCGAGGCACCCGCCGACGACGGCGTGGTCGAGCCCGGCATGGTGGTGACGATCGCCTTCGACGGCGACCCGGACGACACCCTGACCTTCCTGCTCGCCTCGCGTGAGTACGCGAGCTCGGACATCGAGACGTACTCCCCGCAGTCCCCGCTCGGCACCGGCGTGAACGGCAAGAAGATGGGCGAGGACGCCGAGTACGAGCTGCCGAACGGCAAGATGGCCACCGTGAAGATCCTCGCGGCGAAGCCGTACTCGGGCTGATCCCGCACCACTGACGCGAGGGAGCCTCCGGCCGACCGGGCCGGAGG
>NZ_JBHVFF010000424.1:0-5219 GCF_042801895.1 Streptomyces sp. NPDC057543
ACGCGGGCCCGTTCAGCGGCAGCGGTTGTACGGCGGTGGCCGGTGTGTCCTCCCCGAACACGGCGAGGAGCTCTTCGGAGAGCGGCAGGTCCAGGGTGTCCTCGGCGGCCGTGTCGGTCTGTGGGGCAGGTCCGGGACCGGCGTCGGTGTGCGCATCGGCGGGAGCCACGGTATTGCTCTCCTCTCGGCGGTTCAGGCGGTGGTCATCGTCCTTCAGACATACAGCGGGTTGGCAATGGTGACGTACACGGACTGGGTGTCGACAGGCCCGACGAGCTCGTCGAGGCCGTGCAACCGGGTCAGCAGGTTGGCCTTGCAGCGCAGTTGGGGGTTGTCCAGCAGATGTGCGGGCAGCGGCGAGCCGAGTGCGGTCGCCGAGCCGAGGAACCGGCGGAACGCGGCGATGAGCACGTGTTCGTCGGCGAGGCGCTGGGCGCCGAAGGCCCCGATCAGGCCGAACACATTGTTGATACCGAGGTAGTAGGCGAAGCGTTCGTCGGTGACCGTGTCGGAGACGAAGGTGTCGCTGACCGATCCGATGCCGGGGAGCCGGTGCTCCAGTGCCGCGCGGTGGGACTCCCGGAAGTAGTAGCCCTGGTTGTCGCGGTACCGGCCGCCGACGGGCCAGCCGTGCGGGTCGAGCAGCACCAGGGTGTTCTGCTGGTGGGCTTCGAGCGCCACGCCCGCGTGGGCGTCGAGCCAGAGCACGGGGCGAACGACGCGGTCGAGGTAGCGCAGGAACCACTCGGTGGCGACAGCTCCCACGGCTCTTCCGGTGGCGGCGGCCAGGGAGAGAACGATCTCGGCGAGGCGGGAACGCATGCCGGCCCGGCCGGGCCAGGGGCGCGGAGCGGTGAGCGCGGCGATGCAGACGGCGTCGTCGTACGGGCCGAAGGGGTTGTGGCGCAGCATCACGTCGAGGCCCGCGACGGGCTCTCCGCCCGGGCCGTCGACGGCGAGCCAGGCGGGGTCGCGGACGATGTCGAAGCCCGGGTGGACGGCGTGCCACTGCGCGGCGAGTCCGCTGCGGAGCAGCCGGTGGACCTCCACTCCTCGGTGGAGTTCCTTGCGGAGGTTCTCACGACGGGAGTTGGTGATACGGACGCCGAGGGAGAGCTTGAGCATGACCTCGGCACCGGGCCGATGCACGGTACGGACGGAGGAGGTGGGGTACCAGTGCTTCCCGTGCGCTCCCAGGTCGTGAAGGAGTCCGGCGTCGAGCAGGGCGACCACTTCGGGCCGGTGGCCGAGTTCGCGGGCCTGCCAGGGGTGGAGCGGAATCGGTGCGGTGTTGTCGGGGAGCGGCATTCCTCCGGCGTGGGAGGTGACCAGTTCCGTGGCCGGTACGGGTCGGCCTCCGTCGGTCCAGGCGGAGTCGGTGGCCAGCACGGACCGGTCGACGGCCATCCAGTGCAGCGGGAAGGAGCCGTGCAACTCGGGTGAGTAGCGGCGGGATTCGGAGTCGGAAAGGCCCTCGCGGCTCTTGGGGGTGGGGTGGAGCGGGTGTCCGAGGAGAAGTGACTGCTCGGCGGTGAGAAAGAAGTCCGCTTCCGGCGGGGCATCCGGAGTGCGACGCCGTTCGGCGATGAAGCCGGCGGTCCGCCGTACCGAGTCGGCGACCCGGGCCACCATGTCGGCGCCTTCGTGGTGGTCGGCCTCACGGCCCAGGAGAGCGGCGACCGTGACGGCGTCGGCCGTCGGTGCTCCTTCGGGCGCCGCCTCCAGGACAGGCGTGCCGAAGCGGTGCCAGCCCGTCGCGGACCAGTAGACGACGGGAACGAGCAGCGCGGTTCCGCTTGCGGGGAGGGGGATCCGGAGAATATCCCCGGCCGGCCGGGGGAGGTCGCTCTCCCGGACCCAGCAGCGGAGCAGGTTCTCGGTTCCCGCCATGTCGGCGGCGCGCAGCGGATCCGGATGGTCGAGGAGGTCGGCGGGTGCCACGCCGGTGTTCGTGCACCTTGCGGCGTACTGCTCGTCGTGCGGTGCCGCCTTCTGGCGCGGCACGGTGGTGTGCTCGATGACGAGGTTGCCGGTGTGTGCGTCCTGTCCTCGCTGCTGGGTGGGGGGAGGGCCGTCGGCCTGGGGCGCGGGGGTGGGGTTCACGGCGGTCTTCCTTGTGATGGTGTCCGGGGTCAGTGGATCGACCCGGTCGTGTTCCTGCGGTGCGGCAGGCGCTCGGCGGCTGCCAGGGCGTCGGCGAGGCGGTCCACGACCGCTGTTGCCTGTTCGTCGGTGAGAGTGAGGGGCGGCAGGAGCCGCACGACGGTCGAGTGGCGTCCGCCGAGTTCGACGATGAGCCCGCGGCGCAGACATTCCTGTTGGACGGCAGCGGCGAGGCCCGAGGCAGGCGGTGGCTCGGGACTACCGCCCTGCGGAGCGGCCTCGGGGTCGACGAGTTCCACTCCGATCATCAGGCCCCGTCCGCGGACGTCTCCGATGGACGAGTGGTCCGTGGCCAGCGCCTGAAGGCGTGCGATCATCCGGGCTCCGAGCATCGCGGCACGCTCGGCGAGCTGGTTCTCCCGCACGAAGGAAAGGGTGGCCGTACCGGCCGCCATCGCGAGTTGGTTGCCCCGGAAGGTGCCGGCGTGGGCGCCCGGCTGCCAGGTGTCGAGCTCGGAGCGGTAGACGATCACCGCGAGTGGGAGAGAACCGCCGATGGCTTTGGAGAGCACCATCACATCGGGCACGATCCCGCTGTGTTCGACCGCCCAGAAGGCACCGGTGCGACCGACGCCGGTCTGGACCTCGTCGGCGATCAGGGGGACGGACCGGGTCTCGGTGATCTCGCGCATCCGGCGCATCCAGTCGTCGGGGGCGGGGTTCACGCCGCCCTCCCCCTGCACCGGTTCGAGGATCATTCCGGCCGGCGCGGGTGCGCCTCCCTTGGGATCGTCCAGGAGGCTCTCGGTCCAACGGGCGGCCGTCTCCGCGCCGCGCGCGCCGCCGATACCGAAGGGGCAGCGGTAGTTCTGCGGGAAGGGCAGCCGCGTCACACGTACGTCCTCGGCGCCGCCCGACGCGGCCAGGGCTCCCGCCGTCATCCCGTGGTAGGCGCCGGTGAAGGCGAGGAGTCCGCTGCGGCCGGTCGCGGCACGGACCAGCTTGAACGCCGCCTCCACGGCGTCCGTACCGGCCGGTCCGCAGAACTGGATCCGGGCATTGTCGGCGAACTGCCGCGGCAGGGTGGCGAACAGCTCCGTGGTGAAGGCGTCCTTGACCGGGGTCGCGAGATCGAGCACGTGCAGCGGTGCGCCCGAGTCGATCACGTTCCTGATCGCCTCCAGGACCACCGGGTGGTTGTGCCCGAGCGCCAGGGTGCCGGCCCCGGAGAGACAGTCGAGATATCGCCGCCCGTCCGCACCCTCGATGGTCATCCCACGGGCCCGTACCGGCACGATCGGCAGAGAGCGCGCGTAGGTACGGGCGGCGGATTCGCGCAGCGATTGGCGGCGCAGGATCCCCTCGTGCACCGCCGGTGCTGCCACCGGAGCTGGTTCGGTCACGGCCACGGCTGTTGGTCCTCCTGCTGTAACAGTTGCGTTGCACGTCAGTACGTCGGCGTACGGACGGACTGCGGGGATGAACGCTGTCCTCGAGTCCCTCGCACGTACCAACGACGCCGGTCGCGGTGGATCACGGGTAAATCCGAAGATCCTTGCGGGGGCGGAACCGTGGCCCTGCTGCGTACCGTCCCCATCGGCACCGGCATAGTGGGGGCCGCACGGAGGGCTCGGGCAGTTTTTCGGGTGTCCGCCGGACGTTCGGAGCAAACGGCTCGGAGCAGTGCCGAAGTGCAGTACAGAAGCGTTGAGTTACGAAGTCCCAGGGGGATCACGACATGCGACTCATTCGACCAGTTCCCACCACCCGTCGGGGGAGCGCAGGCCGCACGCGTTCCTCGGCGCTCGCCGTGGCCGCGGTCGCCGCGGTCCTCGCACTCACCGCCACCGCCTGCGGGCCCGACGAGGACAATGCCGGCAACAAGCCGGTCAGCCCGGCCGGCCAGTCCTCGGACGGCAAGATCACCATTCCGGACGATCTGAAGGACCGGCTCAAGGAACACGGGATCGACCTCGACCAGTGGAGGAACGGCGAGTGGAAGAACTGGGACAGGGACAAGTGGCTGCGCGAGGCCAAGGACTTCGTCAATCCGATCATCGAGGGCCTCTGGGACCCGGACCGGATGCGGGATGCCGACAAGTCGCCGGAGAAGCCGGTCGACAATGACATCTCGGGCGATGTGGGCGTGACGGACCCGACGCCCGCACCGGTCCAGGCCACCGGCGTCCGGACGCCGTACCACGCCAACGCCGCGGAGTCCGGGAAGCTGCTGTTCGACAGCCCCGAGGGTTCCATGGTCTGCTCCGCGACCGTGGTGAAGGACCCGGCGCACCCCGGGAAGTCCAACCTGGTGTGGACCGCCGGACACTGTGTGCACGCCGGCAAGAAGGGCGGCTGGTACCGCAACATCGCCTTCGTGCCCTCGTACAACAACAGCGGTCTGTCGACCGCAGAGCTGCAGAAGGCGACCAAGCAGGAGATCGCCCCCTACGGCGTGTGGTGGGGTCAGTGGGCGCAGACGTCCGACCAGTGGATCTCGCAGGGCTCCTCGGTCGGCGGGCAGGGTGCCCCGTACGACTTCGCGGTACTGCACGTCACGCCGGAGAAGGGCTCGACGGGCAAGTCCCTGGAAGAGACGGTCGGCTCCGCGCTGCCCGTCGACTTCAACGCCCCGGCCGTACCGGAGATCGCCGGCATGACGGCCACCGGCTTCCCGGCCGCTCCGCCGTACGACGGTCAGAAGGCATTCCAGTGCGCTGACAAGCCGGGCCGGCTCTCGCTGACCGCGCAGGACCCCACGATGTACCGCATCGGCTGCACCATGACCGGTGGTGCCTCCGGTGGTGGCTGGGTCGCGGCGGGCCAGGACGGCAAGCCCGCGCTGGTCTCGAACACCTCCATCGGCCCGGTGACGGCGGGCTGGCTGGCCGGGCCGCGGTTCGGCAAGGAAGCCAAGGGTGTCTACGAATCGGTCAGCAAGAAGTACGCGGGACAGTGACGACGGACCGTCACCCGGACCGGTTCGGGTGACGGTGACGGTCCATCAGGGCCCCTTGCGCGGCAGTTGCCCGCCGGGGGCCCTTCCGTTGCTCCGGGTGGACGGTGTCCACGTGGCACGGAGCACGGACCGCCCCGTCATCGAACGACCGATGGCC
>NZ_JBHVFF010000425.1:0-5159 GCF_042801895.1 Streptomyces sp. NPDC057543
CCACAGGTCACCGCCGGGGCGCAGCTGTTTTCGCCGCTCGTCCGCCCGGCGCGGCCTTTGGGCGCCCCGTAATCGTCCGACTACTGTCTGCCTGCCGTGCAGCTCCCGGTCGTCGGTCCGCCCGCCCCGGGTGGCAGGGGCTGCGCGCGTCTGCGTACAGCGGAAGGGAGTGCGGCGTCCTGTGGTGTCCCATCGCCGTTCCACACAGCCCGGCCTCAACCGGGGAACCCGGGTCACTGTCCTGTCGGCCGCGGCGGCGACCGCGGCAGCCACGCTCGGGGCGGCCACGGCGAACGCCGACCCGCAGGACACGTCCCGGAACGCCAAGGCCCGGGTCGACCGGCTGTACAGCGAGGCCGAGCGGGCCACCGAGCAGTACAACGCAGCCGGCGAGAACGCCGGCCGACTGCGCGGCGAGGTGAGCCGGGCCCGGGACCGGGCGGCCCGCGGCCAGGAACACCTCAACCGGCTGCGTACGGCGCTCGGTTCAGTGGTGAGCGCGCAGTACCGCTCGGGCGGTCTGGACCCCTCGCTCGCCCTGCTGCTCTCTTCCGACCCGGACACCTACCTCGACCGGGCGGCCACCCTGGACCGCCTGACCGAGCGTCGGAGCGCCGAGGTGCGGGAACTCCAGCAGACGCAGCGCCAACTCGTGCAGTCCCGCGCGGAGGCCGCCCGGGCGCTCGCCGAGCTGGAGCGCAACCGGATGGCCGCCACCCGCCACAAACGGACCGTCGAGCGCAAGCTCGCCCAGGCCAAGCAGGTGTTGGACGGGCTGCCCGCCGCCGATCGGGCGGACTTCGAGCGGGCCTCGCGCTCCGGTCGCTACGACGTGTTCCCGGTGACGGCCGATCTCCCGGCCGGCTCCGCACGGGCGGCCGCAGCCGTGGCGGCGGTCCGCCAGGCACTGGGCCGCCCGTACATCTGGGGGGCCAATGGACCCGCCGGGTTCGACTGTTCCGGGCTGATGCAGTGGGCGTACGCCCAGGCCGGGATCAGCCTGCCGCGCACCTCGCAGGCCCAGCGGTACGCGGGACGCATGGTGCCGCTCTCCGAGGCCCGCCCCGGCGACCTGGTCGCCTACCGCGCGGACGCCGGCCACATCGCCATGTACGTCGGCAACGGCCAGGTCATCCACGCCCCGTACCCGGGCGCCCCGGTGCGCTACGACCCCGTCGGCATGATGCCCGTCTCGTCGGTCACCCGCGTCTGACCCGTACGCTCGACCGGGTGACCCACAGACGGCGTCCCGCACGGCGGGGATGTGACGGAGGAAGGCGCGCGGCCGGTGTGCTGCTCGCCGGGCTGCTGTTGGTCTCCGGCTGCGCGGCCCCCGACGACGACGCCGTCCAGGCCTCCGCCACCCGCGGTGTCCGGGCCACCCTGGACCGCCGCGCGGCCGCCGTCCCGGCCCACGACACGGACGCCTACCTGGCCGTCGTGGACCCGCGGGCCACCGGGCTGCGCACGGCCCAGCGCCGGGAACTGGACAACCTCGCGGACGTACCGCTGAGCTCGTGGACGTACCGGCTGACGGACGTGACCGCGCAGGGCACCGACCGGGCCACCGCCGACGTCCAGCTGCGCTACGCGATCAAGGGGTACGACGCCGCCCCGGTCTCCGTGGACCGGGTGCTCGATCTGCGCCGGGACCGGGCGGACGGCCGCTGGTACCTCACCGGCGACCGGGCGGGCAAGGACGGCGCCGGGCAGCTCTGGCAGCAGGGCGACGTGCGGGCGGTACACGGAGAGCACAGCCTCGTCCTCGGGGTCGGCCGCACGGAGGAGGAGCTGCGCGGGATCGCCCGGACCGCGGACCGGGCGGTGCCCGCCGTCTCCGGGGCCTGGCCGGAACGCTGGGCCGGCCGCGTGCTGGTGCTCGTACCGCACACCGTGGAGGACATGGCGGGGCTGCTGGGGTCACCGGCGGCGAACTACCGGGGCATCGCGGCCGTGACCACCGGGCGGACCGGCGGCCCGGACCGGGCGCCCGCGGACCGGGTGATCGTCAACCCACAGGCGTACGACGTGCTCAGCACCTTCGGGCAGCGCATCGTCCTCACCCACGAGATCACCCATGTAGCCACCCGCGCCCGCACCCGGGCCGCCACCCCGACCTGGCTGTCCGAGGGCTTCGCCGACTGGGCGGCCTACCGCGCCGAGGACAGCACGGCCGCCCGGGCCGCGCCCGAACTGGCCGACGCCGTCGCGCGCGGCGAGCTGCCCGCCGGACTCCCCACGGACGAGGACTTCGGTTTCGCGGGCGACTCGACGCGCCTGGCGAAGGCGTACGAGGGCGGCTGGCTGGCCTGCGAACTGATCGCCGACCACTGGGGCGAGAAGAAGCTGTTCGCCTTCTACCGGGCCGTCGGAGGGCACTCGGGGCGGGACGGGGCGGTGGAGCAGGCCATGCAGGAGGTGCTCGCCACGACTCCGCCGGAGTTCACCGCGCTCTGGCGGGAGTATCTGCGCTCCCGGCTCGGCTGACCGCGGCGCGCTGCCGGCCGCGCACGCCACACGGCTGCTGAGCGCCGCGCGTGATTCAGGAACCGACGACCGGTTCCGCCGCACGGCCGGCTTCGGATTCGGTGGTCGAGGGCTCGGCGCCGTCGCGTGGCGCACCGGACACCGTCTGCCGCCACAGCCGCCGACAGGCGATGAGCGTCGCCGCGACCAGCAGGCCGTTGCGCAGGAACATCAGCGTCACGCCCGTCGTGTCACTGCTCACCACATGGACGAACCCGAACGGGAACTCCCACTGGGTGAGGCCCGTGGCGAGCAGCACCAGAGCGGCCGGGAGCACCATCCGGCTCTCGCGGAAGACCAGGCAGACCGCCGCCAGGCCGACCAGCCAGAGCATGTACTGGGGGCTGATCACCCGGCTCGTGGTGGTGAACAGCAGCACCGCCGTGAACGCCGCGTCGGCCGGGGTGCTCACCAAGAAGTCGCGGGCCCGCAGCCGCCACACCAGCAGCCAGCCGAACGCGGCGACGGACAGACCGAGGGCGAGCGTGCTCACCAGCGGGACATGCGGCCCCAGGAACTCCAGGGAGCCGTAGTGCAGCTCCACCCGGCCCTGCCAGCCGAAATTCCGCCACACGTGGAAGACCAGCGCTCCCAGCGACTCGACCTCGGTGCCCCGGTCCCGCTGGAAGCCGAGAAAGGCCAGCGCACCCGGCATCGCCACGGTGCACGCCAGCAGCAGCCCGGCCGCCGTCACCGCCGCGGCCGTCCACGCCCGGCGCGTCAACGGACCGCGCGCGGTACCGGCCAGGATCAGCGCCGGCCACACCTTCAGCAGCGCACCGACGGCGGCCAGCGCGCCCAGCACCCGCGGATGCCGCACGCCCGCCAGCAGCGCCGCCACCGCCACCGCCGTGACCATCACGTCGTAACGGGCGTACGCGGTCGTACCGAGCAGCGGAACGCCCGCCACCCACACCCAGGCGCCCGCCTTCCGGCGGCTGGTCCCGCGGCCCGCGTACAGCAGGAGCCCCAGCACCAGCCCGTCGCACAGGAAGGCGAGGACGAAGAAGGCCGAGGCGTAGTCCAGGAACGGCAGCAGGGCGGGGGAGAGGACGGCGAGCGCGGCGAGGGGCGGGTACTGCCAGGTGACGTCGGACCGCGGGTACGTACCGGTCTTCAGGATCTCGGACCAGCCGTGGTAGATCACCGAGACATCGCTGGTCACGTCCGGTCCGGACAGGGTGATCACCTTGGTCACGCAGAGCAGCAGCGCGACCCTGGTGACGGCCCAGACCGCGAGGGCGAGCCGCGTGCCGGTCGGTCCGTTCATGACCGCCTCATCCGTTTCGCAGTGGGTACATCGGTGGGTGGCCGGTGGGTGGCCGGTGGTACGGGGAGCCATGATGCCCGCCCGCCTGTGCGGGAGCCATCCGGCCGCCCGGTACTGTCGGCCGGGATGGACAAGACCCTGATCGTGACCAACGACTTCCCGCCCCGCCCCGGCGGTATCCAGGCGTTTCTGCACAACATGGCACTGCGCCTGGACCCCGGACAGATCGTCGTATACGCCTCCACCTGGAAGCGCACCCCCGAAGGCATCGCTGCCACCGCCGCCTTCGACGCCGAGCAGCCCTTCACCGTCGTCCGCGACCGGACGACGATGCTGCTGCCGACCCCGCGGGTCACCCGGCGTGCCACGCAACTGCTGCGCATACACGGCTGCACGTCCGTGTGGTTCGGCGCCGCGGCCCCGCTCGGGCTGATGGCACCGGCGCTGCGCAGAGCCGGCGCCCGGCGGCTGGTCGCCACCACGCACGGTCACGAAGCGGGCTGGGCCCAGCTGCCCGCGGCCCGTCAGCTGCTGGGCCGGATCGGCGAAACCACGGACACGATCACCTATCTGGGTGAATACACCCGCTCCCGGATCGCCGCCGTACTCACCCCCGAGGCGGCGGACCGCATGGTCCAACTGCCGCCCGGGGTCGACGAGAAGACGTTCCACCCGGACTCGGGCGGGGACCTGATAAGGGCCCGGCTCGGGCTCTCGGACCGGCCCGTGGTCGTCTGCGTGTCACGGCTCGTGCCGCGCAAGGGCCAGGACACGCTGATTCTCGCGATGCCCGCGATCCTGGAGCGGGTGCCGGACGCGGTGCTGCTGATCGTGGGCGGCGGGCCGTACCGCAAGGAGCTGGAGCAGCTGGCCGTACGGACGGGGGTCGCCGACTCGGTGCACTTCACGGGGCCGGTGCCGTGGGACGAGCTGCCCGCCCACTGCGGCGCCGGCGACGTCTTCGCCATGCCGTGCCGGACCCGTCGGGGCGGCCTCGACGTGGAGGGCCTCGGCATCGTCTTCCTGGAGGCGTCCGCGACCGGACTGCCGGTGGTGGCGGGCGACTCGGGCGGCGCGCCGGACGCCGTGCTCGACGGCGAGACCGGGTGGGTGGTGCGCGGCGGCTCGGCGGAGGAGACGGCCGACCGGATCGTCACGCTGCTCCGCGACCCGGAGCTGCGGCAGCGGATGGGGGAGCGGGGGCGGGCCTGGGTCGAGGAGAAGTGGCGCTGGGACCTGCTGGCCGAGAGGCTCAAGGCGCTGCTCTGAACCGGCCCGGGGCGCCGCCGGAGCCGGGCCGGGTTCCGGCCGTCCCGGGGCCGTACCCGTAGCGCGGGGCGGTGTCCTCGTGCCGGGGCCGGAC
>NZ_JBHVFF010000426.1:0-5157 GCF_042801895.1 Streptomyces sp. NPDC057543
AGCCGGTCCTCATGCGTGACGCGGACGACCGTCACCGTTCCGTCGGCGACCATCGCCAACAGCCGGTTGAGGCCGGGGCGATTCTCCCGCAGACCGGATCCCCGGTCCGGAACCTTGCCGTCCAACGCCCACTGACGAAGCGTCATCGGATGGATGCCCAGACGCACTGCGCCTTTGGACATGCGCAGCAACTCCATGCGCACAATCATACACAACACCAGGAATCGCTAATGAAGTTGGTGAGCCTCGACAACGGCCTCCGTTTCGCCGCGGAGGCCACCCCCGCGCCTCTGCGTGAGGCCTTCCGAGCCATGCAGGACCCGCTGGTGGCGCAGGTGGGCCCGGACGAGGAGCCCGGCCTCTTCGTCGAGACCTTCCGGGCCGCGCTGCACGGCCTGATCTCCCTCACCTGCGCCGGCCGGCTTCCCGCCGACCGGATCCCCAGCCGTACCGCACTCCTGGTCAACCGCTTCGTCGGCGCCGAGGAGCAGCCCCGTGCAGTAGCCCGTGAGGGCTGCTGCACGAGTTCCTGGCGGACCCGGACCGCCCGGAGTGGGACACGCTTCAACCACCCATTCCGCCGGCCCCGGAACGCCGACCACGTCATCGACCGGATCTGCCGCTCCTGCGACAGGATCTCCGGATCGACTCACCGGGTGCCGCGCACCGGCGTGGCGGTCGGCTGTGCGCTGTCGTACGAGCTATCCGCGCATCGCCCCGGTCGCGCGCAGGGCGGTGACCAGGGTGCGCGCCTCGATGTTCACGTAGTTGCTGTGCTGCAGCAGTCCGCCGAGCTGATCCGCGGTCACCCAGATGAATTCCTCGGGCACGTCGAGCGGGAATTCGTCGCCGACTTCCACCAGCTGGTAGCGGTTGGTGGCGTAGTGGAAGCGGCCGCCTTCCTCGGACTGCACCGAGTCGAACAGCACCTGGTCCCTCGGCGCGCCGAGGACCAGGTCCAGATAGCGCGGCCGCGACTCGGTCGGCAGGGACTGCGCGTGGCCCGGCTGGCACTGCACGGTCGGAGCGAGCTCCGCCACGTTCAGTACTCCGGCCTCCGACCTGGCGTGCGCCAGCAGGTGCGGGACGCCGGCGACACGGCGTACCAGGAAGGCGGCCAGCCCCTGCTCGGCAGGGGCGAGCAAGGGCTGGGACCAGCGGGTCACCTCGCGGTTGGCGGCCCGTATGTCCGCGGCGATCAGCGAGAAGTGCTGCCCGGCCTCGTGGGCGATCTCGTCGTCGGTACGCCGCCAGTCGGAGACGTTCGCCAACGGTATGGACCGCTGGACCAGTTCGCGTCGCGCCTTCACCTCGGTGAGGCGGGTGAGCACCTCCCACAGCGAGTGCAGTGGGTGTCCGCCGCCGACGCCCGAGGGAATCTGCGACAGCACGGTACGGGCATCCATGTTCAGCACGTTGTCCTCGTGCAGCAGCCCGTACAGCTGCCCGAGGGTCAGCCACACGAAGTCCTCGTGTCCGGGTATCTCGCCGACCGCCTCCACGACCATGTTCCGGTTGCGCTTGCGAAGGAACCAGGCCCCCTGCTCCGACTGCAGCGAGTCGAAAAGCACTTGGCCGCCCCGGTTCGGGGGCACGAAGTGCTCCAGGTAGCGCACCGCCGAGCCTCCGTGTACCCCCGTGTAGTTGCTGCGGGTGGCCTGCACGGTAGGTGACAGCTGCACCGTGTCGAGATTGCCCGGCTCCATCTTGGCCTGCATCAGGCAGTGCAGAACGCCGTCGAACTCCTTGACCACGATGCCCAGGATGCCGATCTCGGGCTGGTTGATGATCGGCTGCGTCCAGCTGTCCTCCTGCCCGTTCCAGGAGGTGCGCACGTGCAACCCCTCGACCGAGAAGAACCGCCCGCTCTCGTGCACGAGGTTGCCGGTGCCGTCCTGGAAGTGCCATCCGGCGAGCTCGGCGAACGGGATGCGCCGCACGTCGTAACGCTTGGACCGGCGCTGGGCGGTGAACCAGCGGCGGAACTCGGCATTGGGTGTGACGGAGCTGTCGGCTGTCTGAGCGGAAAGAGCGAGGCGCAGGCCGAGGTCTGCGGTCGACTCGTAGGGCACCGCTGAGGACGCGGTGATCGTCATGGACTGCTCCTTTGCG
The DNA here is from genome assembly GCF_042801895.1 of Streptomyces sp. NPDC057543. Taxonomy (NCBI): domain Bacteria; kingdom Bacillati; phylum Actinomycetota; class Actinomycetes; order Kitasatosporales; family Streptomycetaceae; genus Streptomyces; species Streptomyces sp. NPDC057543. Next base: position 2,113 of record NZ_JBHVFF010000426.1, read on the forward strand.
TGGACGCGTGCGCGGGATCGCGGCCACGACCTTCCTGCACCCCCATCGCCTACAACTGGAGACGGCCTTGAGGCTTTTTTGAGGCCGACGCCCGCTCCATCCGGTCTTGAGCAGCCGTACCTACCGTCCTGGGCATGGATTCCCGGGGTCTGACATCAGCGGCCGACATGAACTCGGCGACCGCCGCCCCTGCCCCGGACCCCGCCGCTGCTCCAGCCGGTCTTGAGCAGCGGCGGCTACCTTCGTGGGCATGGAACTCAGCAGCCTGGAAATCAGCGAACTCGCCCTACCGGGCGCGTTCCTGCTTTCGCCCCGGGCCGTTGGGGACGAGGTCGTGGTCCGCTACGAGACGTTCCGTCAGGACGACGTAGAGGACACGATCGGACGGCCCTTCGCGATCCGGTACAGCGGCCTGTCGGCCGCGCAACGCCTGGTACTGCGTGGCATCCACGGCACCGCCGGCGAGGGCGGCCGTGCCCGGCTGTTCCACTGTGTGAGGGGCTCCACCGTCCACGTCGTGGTGGACCTGCGTGTCGGGTCCCCGGAGTACGGCCGGCACGAGATGGTCTGGCTGGACCACCGCAACGCGTCCGGGGTGTTCGTCTCCGAGGGCCTCGGCCACGCCTGGCTCGCGCTCGAGGACGATACGGTGGTCGCTTGTCACAGCTCCCGGCCGGACACGCCCGGCGTCGGCTACACGGTCAGCGCGCTCGACCCCGCTCTGGCCCTGCCGTGGGGGCTCACCGAGGCGCCGGTGATGTCCGACGAGGACCTGGCCGCGCCCACCGCGGCGGAGGCACTGGCGAAAGGGCTCCTGCCGGCGTACGAGGACTGCCTCGCGCCGTACGACCGCCCCGCGCTCACCGGAGACTGAACCACCGCGGGTCCGGCTCCCCTCCCCTTCCAGCCGGACCACAGGCCCCGCGTGCCGTGAAGGCGCGCGGGGCCTCAGACATGTCCGGGACGGTCCCGCGGCCCATGAATCGGTCACACCCTGAGCAGGACAAAGACACCCGGACGAGCGGGAGCGACGCACTGTCTGCGTGATGCGGCCGCGTGGGAGGTTCAAGGTCCGATGACAGAGACAAAGGGGGCCGCATGCGAATCTTCGTTCTGGGGTCGTTGGACGCCGAGCTGAAGGGCGTTCCGATCCTGCCCACAGCAGCGAAACCGCGGCAGATCCTGGCGCTGCTCGCCATCTATGCGAACCAGGTTCTGCCGGTTTCCGCGCTGATGGAGGAGATCTGGGGCGATGCCCCGCCGCGCAGCGCGCTCACCACGCTGCAGACCTACATCCTCCAGCTCCGGCGCTGCATGGAGAAGGCGCTGGACGGAGAGCCCGGCGGCTCCAAGGAACTGCTGCTGACCCGGCACGGGGGATATCTCCTGCACACCGAGCCGGGCAGCATCGACGCGCACGAGCACGACCGGCTGTCCTCCCTCGGCCAGCGCGCCCTCGGCCGCGGTGAGCACCAGCAGGCCGCGGAGCTGTTCCGGGAGGCCCTCGGCCTGTGGCGGGGCCCGGCCCTGGTCGACGTACGCACCGGCCCGCTGCTCGAGATCGAGGCGATGCGGCTGGAGGAGAGCCGTCTCGGGGTGCTGGAGCGGCGCATCGACGTCGAGCTTCGGCTCGGCCGTCATGCCGAACTGCTCACCGAGCTCACCACGCTCACCGCCCGGCACCCGCTGCACGAGGGTCTGCACGCCCAGTCCATGGTGGCCTTCTACCGGGCAGGGCGCCCCTCCGTGGCGCTCGATGTCTTCCAGAATCTGCGTACCCGCCTCGTGGAGGAGCTGGGCATCGAGCCCTCGCAGCGTCTGCAGCATCTGCAGCGGGCCGTGCTCGGAAGCGACCCGGCGCTGGACGCCGACGCCGGGACCGGGCGGGTGCTCGACCGCTTCGCCAGGTGACTGCCCAGGGAGGAGAGGAACTGTGCGTGTGCTCTTCTCGGCGGGCCTCGGCATGCCGGCGGCGCTGCGCCTGGTGTTGCTCGCGAGGGAACTGCAGGCGGCCGGGCACGAGGTCCGTTTCTCCTGTCCGGCCCGGGCCCGCCACCGCGTGGTCCGGGCCGGGCTCGTCCCGGTGCTGGCCGGTCCGCAGCAGTTCAGCCGGGCCTGGCGGCCCGACCTGGTGGTCCACGATCCGCTGTGCCCGGACTCGACTGCCATGGCGGCCGAGTCCGGGGTGCCCACCATCGGCTATCTTCCGTATACCCACCCGCCGTTGTCGCCGCTGCCGACCGTCTGGATCGACCCTTGTCCGCCGCTGCTGCGGGAACGACCGGAGCCCGACGCCTGGCAAGTGCGCTGTGATGCCTACGAATTGCCCGGACAGCCGGCGCCCTGGCTCACTGAGCTGTCGCTGCTTCCGCGCGTTTGTATCACCGGGGTGCCGACCGGGACCCGGCCCGAGGACCGGCGCCGCGCACGACTCTTCCGCCGTGTTGCCGAGGGCGTCGAAAGCCTCGGCCTGCAACTCCTCGTGCTGACAGGCGACGACCACCCCTGGAGCGTGGTGCTGCAGGGCAGTGTCGTCGTCGTGCATGGCGGGGACGAAGGGATTGTGTACGCGGCCGCCCGGTTCGGAGTCTCCCAACTGGTGCTGCCGGCGGGGGAGGAGGAGCGGCGGGCAGGCAAGCGCCTGGAGCAGGCAGGCATCGGCCGTTGCCTGACCGACGACGAACTGGCGGGCGCCCCCAGCATGCTGCGGCTGCGCTTCCACATCGCCGAGCTGATCAACGGCGGTCGGGTGCTGCCCGCGGCCGCGCAACTGGGCCGGACCATCGCCCGTATGCCACCGCCCGCCGAACTCGTCCCGGGTATCGAGGCGCTGTTGCGCTGACGTGGGGGAGAAGGAGCAAGAGGACGTTGATGCCGGCCGTGGTGACCGTGACCAGGGCCGGCGCTACGCAGTGTGGGATGACTACGCCGACACCGCGACCCTGCGCAACGACCGAGGCCGCTTCATCAGCGCCGCTACGAAGACCATCGCTACGGGGGAGGCCGCGCCTGGGGTTCCTCTTCATCAGCGGCGGCGCGCAACTC
>NZ_JBHVFF010000427.1:0-5132 GCF_042801895.1 Streptomyces sp. NPDC057543
GCCCCCGGCACCGCGCCGGGGGCAGGGCGCGTTCCAGGTCGCTCTTGCTTCGAGCGGACTCGAAGGCGTTGGCTTGGTGCCCATGGAGTACACGCAGCTCGGACGCACCGGACTCAAAGTCAGCCGTCTCGTCCTCGGCACCATGAACTTCGGCCCGCAGACAAATGAGGTCGACAGCCACACCATCATGGACGCGGCGCTGGACACCGGCCTGAATTTCTTCGACACCGCGAACGTATACGGCTGGGGCGAGAACAAGGGCCGCACCGAGGAGATCATCGGCACCTGGTTCGCCCAGGGCGGCGAACGCCGCGACAAGGTGGTCCTGGCCACCAAGATGTACGGGAACATGGCCGCCGACGGCGAGGCCTGGCCGAACCACGACAAGCTCTCCGCCGTGAACATCCGGCGCTCGGTCGAGGCGTCGCTGAAGCGGCTCCAGACGGACTACATCGACCTCTACCAGTTCCACCACGTCGACCGGAACACCCCCTTCGAGGAGATCTGGCAGGCGATCGACGTCCTGATCCAGCAGGGCAAGATCCTCTACGCGGGCTCGTCGAACTTCGCCGGTTACAAGATCGCCCAGGCCAATGAACTGGCCGCCCGGCGCGGCTCGTTGGGCCTGGTCAGTGAGCAGTGCATCTACAACCTGATCGAGCGCCGCGCCGAGATGGAGGTCATCCCGGCAGCTCAGGAGTACGGACTCGGCGTCATCCCGTGGTCCCCGCTGCACGGCGGCCTGCTGGGCGGCGTGCTGAAGAAGGAGCGCGAGGGAACGGCCGGGCGCTCGGCCTCCGGGCGCAGTGCGGACGCGCTGAAGAACTCGGCGCAGCGCGAGAAGATCCAGGCGTACGAGGACCTGCTCGACAAGCACGGCCTGGAGCCGGGCGAGGTCGGCCTGGCGTGGCTGCTGGCGCAGCCGGGGGTGACGGGGCCGATCGTCGGACCGCGCAACCAGGAGCAGTTGGACTCGGCGCTGCGGGCGGTGGAGCTGGATCTCTCCGCGGAACTGCTGGCGTCGCTGGACGAGATCTTCCCGGGGCCGGGGCCGTCGCCGGAGGCGTTCGCCTGGTGACGGTGATCCGACGGATGGTCGGGCGGCCAGTCGGGCAGCCGGCCTGACGGGTCGTCCGTCCGACAGGTACGGGCCGCCGCCGCCCCGCCCCGCGTCATCGGGGGCGAGGGCGACGGCGGCCCGTTCCCGTACCCGCCTCAGAGCGGCGTTCCGAGTTCGTCCAGCGCCTCCCCGAGCCAGCTCAGCTCCGCCTCACTCGTCGCGCGGGCGATCCGTAGCAGACCTTGCCGGAACGGGTCCTCGAACTCCTCGGCGCCGAGCGGCCGCTCGCCCTCGTAGAAGAAACTGCTCGGCTCCTCCAGGAACGCGAGCCGGCGCCGCAGCACCTCCGCCTGCTCGGCCGGGGACCCCAGATGGCGGAGGAAGGCGAGGACGGTGAACCAGCGGTTCTCGTCGCTGATGTCCACGTCGTCGGCCTCCCGCAGTCGGCGCCGCAGCTCCTCGCGGCCGGGCCCGGTCAGGGTCAGGTTGTGGCGGGGGGCGGCCCTGCTGCCCGGCTCGGTCCGGCGCTCCAGCCATCCGGCGCGCTCCAGGCGCTTGATCGCGGGGTAGAGCGTGCCGTCCGCGATGGGGCGGACGTGCCCGGTGAGGTGGGCGACGCGACGCTTCAGCTCGTAGCCGTGCAGCGGCTGCTCGTACAGAAATCCCAGGATGGCCAGTTCCAGCATGAAGGCATCATCCCTGATGACGTTATGCCTCGGTGCCGATGTATAGTCTCACCGATGCACTGACGAGCCGGCGACGAGACGAGGAGAAGGCATGAAGGACGCTCAGGTGACACCCGGCGGCGCGCGCATCCGGTGGGTGGAAGTTCCCGGCCGCCCCGGCACGTCCCGTACCCGGGTCTATCTGCACGGGCTCGGGGCGTCGTCCGGTCCGTACTTCACCGCGAGCGCCACGCATCCCCTGCTGGCCGACGCCCGGTCGCTGCTCATGGACCTGCTCGGCTTCGGGATCAGCGACCGCCCCACGGACTTCGGCTACACGCTCGAAGAGCACGCCGACGCGGTGGCGGCGGCGCTGGCGGCGGCCGACGCGCACGACACGGACGTGGTCGCGCACAGCATGGGCGGCGCGGTGGCCATCGTGCTCGCGGCACGCCACCCGCAGCTGGTGGCCCGGCTGGTGCTGGTCGACGCCAATCTGGACCCGGCCGCCCCGGACCCGGCTCGGCCGGGCAGCAGCGGCCTCGCCCGGTACACGGAGGAGGAGTTCCTGGCCGGCGGCCTGGAGGAAGTGCGCGACCGGGTGGGGCCCCACTGGTGGGCGACCATGCGCCTCGCGGGACCCGAGGCGCTGCACCGCACCGGGGTGCACCTCGCCCGCGGGACGACGCCGACGATGCGCGAGCTGCTGCTGGAGCTGAAGATCCCGCGTACGTATCTGCGCCCTCTGGACGACGGGCCGCTGCCCGGCGAGGACACGCTGATCGAGAACGGGGTACGGGTCGTGGCGGTCCCGGAGTGCGGGCACAACATCATGCTGGACAACCCGGAGGCGTTCGCCGGGGAGACAGCCCTGGCCCTCGGGGCCCGACGGGCCTAAGAAGGGCTTGCAGGGAATCAAGGTGATGAGTCCTTGCAAGCCCTTGGGTCCTTAGGCTCGCGCGGCACCTGCGCCGACGGATCAGGCGTCTGCGGCACGGCCGCTGACGCCGGCCGTCACTGACCGACGGCGGCTGCCACGGCGACGACGACGAACATCAGCACGAGCACGGCTGCCATGATGCGGTTTCTGGTCTTCGGATCCACCCTTCGAGCGTAACCGGCGGTCTCAGTGGCCCAGCGACCAGGATCCGATCACCTCGTACCTCGGCCGCTCACCGGCCACCCCGGTGACCGGCAGGTTGCTGCGCACGAGGGCGACCTCGCCGACCTCCCACGAGGTGCCCTCGAAACCTTCGAGGGCCGTGACGTAGGGGCGCAGGTCGGTCTCGGTGCGACTGCGGGCCAGGGTGAGGTGCGCGCTGTAGTGGCGGTGCTCGTCCATCGCGATGCCGGAGCGGCGGGCCGCTGCGTCGGCGCGTTCGGCGAGGAGCCGCAGCGTGTCGAGTTCGCCCGCGGCCCCGATCCACAGCACCCGCCCACCGAACCGGCCGCCACGGTGGAGGCGCAGCGGGAAGGGCTCGGTGCGGCCGGCCGCCCGTGCGAGGCGCACCCGCAGCTCGGGCAGCACCTCCTCGTCCACGGCCCCGAGGAACGCGAGCGTGAAGTGCCACCCCGGCTCACCGGTCCAGCGCAGTCTCCCGGCCCCGGGGAGCGCGCGCAGCGGGGTGACGGCACGGCGCAGTTCCTGGAGGGCGTGGTCGGGCGGCAGAACGGCGACAAAGAGTCTCAGACTGCTCATGGGCCGAGTGTCGCACCGTAACGGCGTGTCTTCGTCTCCGTGCGTATCGTTGTACTACGCGGCTGCCCGCGCCCGTGCGGCTGCGCGGAGGAGCGGCACGATGACCGTCTGGAGACGGGCGGATTCCCCCGCGACTGAGGCCCCCGACGCGCGCGACAGCGACACGGCCCCGACCGGGGGACAACCGGTCGGGGCCGTGCCTTGTGCTGCGCGGACGACCCTCAGGCCGCCGTGGCCAGCTCCTCACGCGGTACGAACCGCACGTGCGGGCGCCCCGGGCGGAGGTCGACCCGGAGGCGGAGGCCACCGACGCGGGCCAGCATGAGGCCGACGCCGACCGCTGCGACCAGCGAGAACGCACCGCCGACCGCCATGCCCGTACGGACCCCGTACGCGTCGCTGATCCAGCCGACGATCGGGGCGCCCACCGGCGTACCCCCGGCGAAGACCATCATGTACAGGCTCATGACCCGACCGCGCATGGCCGGATCAGCGGCCATCTGGACGCTCGTGTTCGCGCTGATGTTGGTCGTCAGGCCGATCATGCCGATCGGGACCAGCAGGATCGCGAAGAGCCAGACGGACGGCGACAGGGAGGCGATGATCTCCAGCAGTCCGAACGCGGTGCCCGCGGCCACCAGCATCCGCAGCCGCGAAGTGCGGCGGCGGGCGGCGAGCAGGGCGCCCGCGAGGGAGCCTGCCGCCATGAGGATGTTGAAGAACGAGTACATCCCGGCGCCACCGTGGAAGATCTCGTCCGCGAAGGCCGTGAGCCAGATCGGGAAGTTGAACCCGAACGTGCCGACGAAGCCGACCAGCACGATCGGCCAGATGAGCTCGGGGTGGCCGGAGACGTAGCGCAGTCCCTCGCGCAGTTGGCCCTTGGCGCGGGGTACGACGGTGGCCTTGTGCAGCTCGCTCGTACGCATCAGCATCAGGCCGACGAGCGGAGCGGCGAAGGACAGACCGTTGAACATGAAGGCCCAGCCGCTGCCCACCGTGGTGATCAGGACACCGGCGACGGCGGGACCGATGAGGCGGGCGGACTGGAAGTTCGCCGAGTTGAGGCTGACCGCGTTCCGCAGCTGGGCGGGGCCGACCATCTCGGAGACGAACGACTGGCGGGCCGGGTTGTCGACGACCGTCACCATGCCGAGCAGGAATGCGATGAGGTAGACGTGCCACACCTGGACGACACCGGAGAGCGTGAGCACCGCGAGGGCGATCCCGCACAGGCCGAGCGCCGCCTGGCTGACGAGAAGGAGCTTCCGCTTCGGGAGACGGTCGGCGATGACGCCGCCGTACAGGCCGAAGAGAAGCATCGGGAGGAACTGGAGGGCCGTGGTGATGCCGACGGCGGTGGCGGACCCGGTGAGGCTCAGGACGAGCCAGTCCTGCGTGATGCGGGACATCCAGGTGCCGGTGTTGGAGATCACGGCGCCCGTGGCGAACAGGCGGTAGTTACGGATCTTCAGCGACGAGAAGGTCCCGCCGGGCTTGCTCTCGTGGGTGGAAGTCGGTGCGGGGGCGGAGTCTGCTCCGGATCCCGTACTCAAAAGGGTTCGCCTCCTCGGGCATATACATTTCGCTGACTGACGGGGAGTGCGGGCGGGCGCGCCGGGGGGGGGGGGGCGCGGGCGGGCCCCCCGCCAGTTGGGGAGGCTGAGCAGCACCGGGGGCGGCCGGGGCCGCGGCGCCCCCCCCGGCG
>NZ_JBHVFF010000428.1:0-5109 GCF_042801895.1 Streptomyces sp. NPDC057543
CTCGCGCACCGCGCGGGGGGCCTCCTGCGTTCTCGTGGACCGCTACAGCCAGCCGGCGAACTCCAGCGTCAGCTCACCCTCCTGGTGACGGCCCACCGCCAGTGCCCGGGTGCCCGACTCCACCGCGCGGAACAGCGTCCAGCCGTGCAGCCGTTCCCGGTCCACGTCCAGTGAATCGGCGAGCTTCTTGATCCGGCGACGGGCCGTCGCCGGACCGCCCGGCGAGGCGATCAGATCCTCGACGCGGTCGCGCACCAGGCGCGCCAGATCGTAGGCCCGCTCACCGACCAACGGCTCCGGCCCGACCGTCAGCCAGGGCACCCGCTCACCCGCGAGCACCTTGCTCTGGCGGAAGTTGCCGTGCAGCAGCAGGGATTCGGGGGAGTGGGCGACCAGCTCCTCGCGCGCCGCGAGCGCCGCGGAGACCAGTGGGGCCAGGCTCGGTTCGGCAGCGGCGCAGGCACGCATCGGCTCCGTACGGCGTCCGGTCCGTTCCGCGACCGTCTCGAATCCATGACCGGCCGGCGGCTCGACCCACAGTCGGCGCACCGTCCCCGCCGCTTCCAGCAGTGCCTTCGCCTCCGGCAGCGAGCGTAGCGACATCTCGGGGTGCAACCGCTCCAGCAGCAGGGCACCGGGGCCGGAGGCGAGGAGACGTACCGCGCCCCAGCCGTTCCAGTGGGCGAGCGCCGCCCGTTCCAGCTCGGGCGCGGCCCCGGACGGAGCGAGCTTCAACGCGGCCGGGGTGCCGTCGGAGCACGTCACCAGCAGGACCAGACTGCTGCGGCCGCCCGGGGTGGCGACCCGGTCCACGGTCACCTTCTGCCCGGTGGAGGACAGCGCTTCCTCGGTCAGTGCGCCGATCCGTGCGAGCCACTCGGCGGCGTCGTCCCCGTACGACTCGCCGAGCGCTCGCACCAGACGCTGCGGCGGTTCGAAACCCATGCGTGCTTTGTTCCCTTTCAGAGCTTTCTTCAGTGCGTGGCGCCGGACCCGTGCTTCGCAGTGGTCCCCTCCGTCGCGCCGGTCCCGTCGGCGGTCCGCTCGGCGAGCCCGGGAAAGGTTACGCCGCTGCCCCGCCAGCGGACCGCGCGCACCGCGGCCTCCCGCAGCGCGTCCGCCGCCTCCCGCCTGAGCGGCCCCTCGGCGGCCCGTACGAGATCCGAGTAGACGCCCGCGACCCGGTCCTCCAGCAGCCCGGCCAGCCGCACCGCCGCGGCCGGGTCCGGCACCGCGAACGGCAGAGCGTACGCGGCCTGTGCCGCCACCGGCTCACCGCCCAGGTCGCGCACGGTCCGCACCAGCGCGTCGCGCCGGGCCCGGTGCGCGTGGTACGCCGCCGTGGCCTCGGCCCGGCGGCCGTCGGCGACCCGGCCGCCGACCACCCCGTACCCGTACACCGCCGCGTGCTCGGCGGCCAGGGCAGCCTGCGCCGCCCTCTGTGTCCCGGCGCTCATGACGAGGTCTCCTTGGCCAGCTCGTTCAGCAGATAGGCGTGGGCCGCGCCCGCCGCCGCGATGGACGCCAGCAGCCGGGCCAGCTCCGGCGAGGCCGTCAGCAGCGTCGCCGTATGGGCGTCCGCAGTGCGGCGCTCCGCCACGGCCAGCTCCTTCACGGCGGCCGCGGCGTCGGTCGCGCGTGTCCGCGAGAACACGAGCGACTCTTTGCCGTCGGGCGCCAGTGCCTCGGCATGGGCCCGTACGGCGTCCCGCAGCGGCGAGAGCCGGGCGACGGTCGCCGGATAGGCCCTGACCACGTGTTCGTACCGGGCGAGCAGTTCCCTGCTGGTACGGGCGGAACTCGCCCGGAGCGTCCTCTCCGTCCGCGCGGCCAGCGCCTGCGCGTCAGCTGTCGCCGCGTCGGTACCGGCGGAGCCTTCCCGTGGCCCGGACCCGTCACCGCAGCCGGCCAGCACCGCCCCCATGGCGATCGCTCCCGTCGCGGTGAACGCACCTCTGCGCGTCGTCCCCGTGCGCCGCACTTGTTCTCCTCCGGGCTTGGACCTGTTGTGACTGGATCTGTCCTGAAGTGATCACCGCAGGCGAGCGTACCCGCGGCCACGGAGCAGGCGGACGCCAACACCCCTCGGGACCGGATACCCTTTGACCTGACACGCGAGATCCCCACAACAGCACACGCGGCCGAGGAGTCACCCGGATGAGCACGACCCAGAGCGAGAGGCTGCGCGGACTGCTCGAACCGCTCGTCAGCGCCGAACAGCTGGATCTCGAAGAGATCGAGGTCTCCCGGGCGGGCCGCCGCCGGGTGCTGCGGATCATCGTGGATTCCGAAGAGGGCGTGGAGCTGGACGCCTGCGCCGAGCTGAGCCGCGCGATCTCCGAGAAGCTCGACGAGACCGACGCGATGGGCGAGGGCGAGTACGTCCTCGAAGTCAGTTCCCCCGGTGCCGACCGTCCACTGACGGAGCACCGCCACTACGTACGCGCCACGGGCCGCCTGGCCAAGCTGCAACTGCGCGAGGGCGGCGACCTGGTGGCCCGCATCCTCGCCGTGGACGAAGAAGGCCTGGACCTCGAAGTGCCGGGCGTCAAGGGCCGCAAACCCACGTCCCGCCGGGTCGCCTTCGACGACATCGCCAAGGCGCGCGTGGAGATCGAATTCAGCCGCAAGGACAAGAAGGAAGAGGAGGCGTAGCCGTGGACATCGATGTGAAGCTCTTGAAGGGCTTGGCACAGGACAAGGAGATCCCCTTCGACGTGCTCGTCGAGGCGATCGAGTCGGCCCTCCTCATCGCCTACCACCGTACGGACGGAAGCCACCGCCGCGCGCGCGTGGAGCTCGATGCGCGCGGCCACGTGACGGTGTGGGCGAAGGAGGACCCGGCCGACCTCGAACCGGGCCAGGAGCCCAAGGAGTTCGACGACACCCCGTCCGGTTTCGGCCGGATCGCCGCGACCACCGCCAAGCAGGTCATCCTGCAGCGGCTGCGCGACGCCGAGGACGACCGGACGTTCGGTGAGTACGCGGGCCACGAGGGCGATGTCGTCACCGGCGTGGTCCAGCAGGGCAAGGACCCGAAGAACGTCCTGGTCGACATCGGCAAGCTGGAAGCCATCCTTCCGGTGCAGGAGCAGGTGCCGGGCGAGGAGTACACCCACGGCCTGCGCCTGCGTACGTACGTCGTACGGGTCGCCAAGGGCGTGCGCGGTCCGTCCGTGACGCTGTCGCGGACCCACCCCAACCTGGTGAAGAAGCTCTTCGCGCTGGAGGTCCCGGAGATCGCGGACGGTTCCGTCGAGATCTGCGCGATCGCCCGCGAGGCCGGTCACCGCACCAAGATCGCGGTCCGTTCGACCCGCTCCGGGCTGAACGCCAAGGGTGCTTGCATCGGCCCGATGGGCGGCCGGGTGCGCAATGTCATGGCCGAGCTGCACGGCGAGAAGATCGACATCGTGGACTGGTCGGACGACCCGGCCGAGATGGTCGCCAACGCTCTGTCCCCCGCACGGGTGAGCAAGGTCGAGGTCGTGGACCTCGGTGCGCGGTCCGCCCGGGTCACCGTGCCGGACTACCAGCTGTCGCTCGCGATCGGCAAGGAGGGGCAGAATGCCCGCCTCGCCGCCCGCCTCACCGGCTGGCGCATCGACATCCGTCCGGACACCGAGACCGACGCCGAGCGCGACATCGCCGACCGCGAGCGGGCCGAGCGGGCCCGCGAGCGCTCCGAGCGCGGCTGACCCGACCCGGCAGTCCCGGGCGGTCGGCCCGCGCCGGACTGCCGGGCGCCGCCCCGAAACGGGGCTCCCCGGGGCCGGTCGCGCCGGGCCCGGGGAATACATCGGGGCGACAGGGCGCTGAGATCACGACAACATCCGTTCGATTTTTGCCCCAAAGGGGTGAGGTCGGTGCGGGGAGGTAGACTTAAACGTGTCTGGCCGGACGCAAGCCCGCGCCTGCCCTGAGCGAACCTGTGTGGGATGCCGGGAGCGGGCGGACAAGAGCGAGCTGCTGCGCATCGTCGCGGACGAGGACGCCTGCGTCCCTGATCCTCGCGGTACGCTGCCCGGCCGGGGTGCTTATGTGCACCCCGTCTCCGTCTGTCTGGACCTGGCGGTTCGCCGCCGGGCGTTCCCCCGGGCCTTCAAGGCCAAGGGGCCGTTCGACACCGCCGCGGTGCAGCGGTTCGTCGAGCGGGTGACACCGTAGGAAATGAACGGCACGGGACCCCGTGCGGTCAGGTACCTCGCGAGTTGGAAGTAGGTCGAGATTGCGATGAGCACTCGATGAGTACGCGATGAGTACGCCCATGAAGTAGCGACGGTCCGGCGGTAACCCGGACCTAAAAGGAGCGAAGTGGCTAAGGTCCGGGTATACGAACTCGCCAAGGAGTTCGGCGTCGAGAGCAAGGTCGTCATGGCCAAGCTCCAAGAACTCGGTGAATTCGTCCGTTCGGCGTCCTCGACGATCGAGGCGCCGGTTGTACGCAAGTTGACTGACGCACTGCAGGGGCCCGGCGGCAACGCCGGCAAGTCCGCTGCGAAGCCTGGCGCGCCCCGCAAGGCAGCGCCCGCAAAGCCCGCAGCGCCCTCCCCGGCCGCTGCGGCACGTCCGGCTGCCCCGAAGCCCGGCGCCCCGGCTCCCAAGCCGGCCGCCGCAGCCCCGGTGAGCAGCACCCCCGCGGCGCCTTCCGCGCCGTCCGCGGGCCCGCGTCCGGGTCCGAAGCCCGCGCCCAAGCCCGCTCCGGTGACTCCGGTCCCCGCCGCGGAGTTCTCGGCTCCGGCTCCGGCCCAGCCCGCTGCCCCGCAGCAGCAGGCCCCGCGTCCCGCGGGTGCCACCCCCGGACCCCGTCCTGCCGGTGGCCAGCGTCCTGCGCCGGCCGGCGGTCAGCGTGACGGCGGCCGTGGTGGCGAGCGTGGCGACCGCCCCGCACGTCCCGCGGGCCAGGGCGCTCCGCGGCCCGGCGGCTCCCGTCCGGCCGGTCCCCGTCCGGGCAACAACCCCTTCACCTCCGGTGGCTCGACGGGCATGGCCCGTCCGCAGGCGCCCCGTCCCGGTGGCGCCCCGCGTCCCGGTGGCGGTCAGGACCGTCCGGGCGCCCCGCGTCCGCAGGGCGGCCCCGGCGGCGCCCCGCGTCCGCAGGGCCAGGGC
>NZ_JBHVFF010000429.1:0-5089 GCF_042801895.1 Streptomyces sp. NPDC057543
CCCTCATCAAGATCCTCTCCGGGCTGCACCGGCACGACTCCGGCGCGTACCGCCTGGAGGGCACCGAGCTGCACCTGGGCTCACCGCGCGACGCCCTGGACCGGGGTATAGCCACCGTCTACCAGGACCCGCGCCACCGAGGGGCGGGCCGCGCTGTGGGCGGCGAACGGGTTGCCGTACACGTACGAACGGTAGTGGACCCGCTAAAGGTCCACGCTGTCGCGCAGCTTCGTCGGCGTCAGGAACAGGGCGGCGATCACGCCGACCACCGCGATGGCGGCCGAGATCAGGAAGATGGTTCCTGTCGCGTCACCGTACGCGGCGCGCACCACCTCCTGGATCTGCGGCGGCATCGCGTCGATGTTCAGGGTGGCGCCGCCCGAGGACGAAGCCGCCGGGTCGATGCCGAGCTTCGCCAGGCCGTGGGTGATCTTCGTGGCGACCTGGTTGGCGAGCACCGCCCCGAGCACGGAGACCCCGATCGTGCCGCCGAGCGAGCGGAAGAAGGTGATCGCGCCGCTGGCCGCGCCGAGTTCGCCGAGCGGGACCGTGTTCTGAAGGACGAGGACCAGGTTCTGCATCGACATGCCGACACCGGCACCGACCGCGAGCATGCCGATGGAGACGAGGACCAGCGAGGTCTCGTGGTCGATGGTGGACAGGCCCAGGAAGCCCAGCGTGAGGACGACGACGCCGGTGATGATGTACGGCTTCACCTTGCCGGTCCTGGAGACCAGGCGACCGGCGACGGTGGAGGAGACCAGCACGCCGAACATCAGCGGGATGGTGAGGAGTCCGGCCTCGGTCGGTGAGTAGCCGCGGCCGATCTGGAAGTACTGACCGAGGAAGACCGCGCCGCCGAACATCGCCATGCCGACCGCGAGGCTCGCGACGATGGCGAGCGCGGGGTCGCGGCGGCGTACGACATGGAGCGGGACGACCGGCTCCTTGACGCGGCTCTCGACCACGACGGCGGCGATCAGGATCAGGGCACTGGCACCGACCATGACGAGGGTCTGCCAGGACAGCCAGTCGAAGTCGTTGCCGACGAAGGTGACCCAGAGCAGCAGCAGGCTGACGCCCGCGGCGATCAGCGAGGCGCCCAGGTAGTCGACCTTCGTCTCCGGACGGCGAACCTCGGCGAGGTGGAGGGTGCGGGTGAGCATCACGAGGGCGATCAGCGTGAACGGTACGGCGATGAAGAAGCACCAGCGCCAGCCGAGCCACGACGTGTCGGTGATGAAGCCGCCCAGCAGCGGTCCGCCCACGGTGGCGACGGCCATGACGCCGCCCAGGTAACCGTTGTAGCGGCCGCGCTCCTTGGGACTGATCATCGCCGCGATGATGACCTGGACGAGCACCTGGAGAGCGCCCATGCCGAGGCCCTGCACGGCGCGGAAGGTGATCAACTGCCCGGTGGACTGGGCGAATCCGCAGGCGATCGACGAGACGACGAAGATGCCGACGGATATCTGGAGCAGCAGCTTCTTGCTGAACAGGTCGGCGAGCTTGCCCCAGATCGGGGTGGAGGCCGTGGAGGCCAGCAGGGACGCGGTGACGACCCAGGTGTACTGCGACTGGGTGCCGTCCAGCGAGCCGATGATCTTCGGCAGAGCCACCGACACCACGGTGCTGCTGATCATCGCCACGAACAGCACGATCAGCAGACCGCTCAGCGCCCGCAGCACATGACGGTGATCCATCGGCGCGACGTCGGTCGGCGCAGCCGTTTGTGCGCTCACGCGCAACCTCCGGAGGGTTCGAACAGGGGGCAGGAAAGGCTTCACCATACATGCTCAATGGGCAATTTTGCCCACTGTGCAATTATGCCAGGACCGAGAGGACCGGCGGGGAGATACTGAACCCATGGAGAGCTCTGTGGGACTGCGGGAACGCAAGAAGGAAGCCACGCGGCAGGCCGTACACGAGGCCACCCTGCGACTGACCGTCGAGCACGGCTTCGACCACGTCACGGTGGAGGCCGTCGCGGACGCCGCCGGGATCTCCCGCAGGACGTTCTCCAACTACTTCACGGGCAAGGAGGACGCCCTCCTCTACGGGGAGGAGCAACAGATCAGAGAACTCGTCCGCACCATGCGCGACCGGCCCGCCGAGGAGACCGCGTGGGCGGCACTGCGGGCGGCCATGGCGCAGTTCGCCGAACGGGTCGCGCCCCCGGAGCGCGAGTGGGCCCTACGGACCAGGCTGGCGATGCGGCACCCCTCACTGCTCGCCCGGCAACTCGCCAACCACGCCGCTCTGGAACGGGACTTGGCCGAAGCCGTGGCGGTCCGCCGGGGCCCGACGGAGAAGCCGGTCCGCCCCGTGGTCCTGGCTGCGGCGTTCCTCTCCTCGCTACGGATCGCCATGCGCATGTGGATCGAGGAGGACCTGGCCCGCGAGCCTTCCGAGGTGATCGACGAGATCCTGGACGAAATGGCCTGCCGGTTCGACTGAGAGTGCCCGGAACGGGTCGCGGTGCGGCCAGGCCCTGTTCTGCCTGCCTACCCGAGAGCCTCGCGCAGCGGACGGCCCAGGGCGACGGAACGGGCTCCGGGCCGAAGGAACGCCGCCTCCGGCCCGGATCGGACAACGTCGCCGCACTGCGGCCGACCTGCGGTTGCAGCACCGGCAGCAGTGCCTCAGCTCGAAAGCCGTGACCTCGCTGCGGTACTCCTCGCGCACCAAGGACCCTGGCGGGACGCTGAACAGGTAGAACGTGCCGTCGTCCAGCGGGTCGGCTGGTACGGCACCGGGCGCCTGCACTCAGCCCTCGACTACCTCCCGCCCGAGGAATTCGAGGCCCAGCACCACCGATCCCAGGCGACCACGAACGCCGTCTGAAGCCACATGAACCGACCCGCTACGAAACTTGGAACAGCTCACACCTGGGACGGCAGCGGCCCACACGTGCGTTCACATGCGGTCAGGCTCGGCGTTTCCACGACGGGTCGCGGCCCGCCAGTCCCAGAGCGCGGTCAAACAGTGGCGCAGTCGTAGGCACGCTGACTTCGGGGCCGAACACCCCGTACTGCCTGGCCATCTCGGCCTTGCCGGCGATGTCCTCGTAAAGCGCCGCGGCTAGTTCCTCGTCCACGCTCAGCTTCTGCCCGGTCGCCACCGCCAGGTCCCAGCCGTGCAGCAGCCACTCGCCCAGCACGATCCCACCGATGAAGCGGGCCTGCATCCGCCCGCTCCCAGCCAGCGCGGTCTCGCCGACCCACGCCCGCGGATCGCTCCAGACGGCGGCGGTCGCCGCCGACCGGGCGGCATACACCTCGGCCCAATCCGGCTCCGCGGTGAAGTCATGTCCCTCCGCCACCTCATCCGGCCGGGCCTGTGGAGGCTGCTTCAGTCCCGCCGCGTGCCCCCGCACGCTGGTCCAGAAGATCAGGTGATTCAGGAGTGCCCCGACGTTCAGCTCCGGGCACGGTGTGCTTCCGCCGAACTCGTCCGGCCCGATCCCGCGCACGATGTCCACCGCCGCTTCCGAAGCCCGGGCCATGACAGATCTCGTCTCCATGCCATCCCTTCCCCACTTGCCGTCAGGCATAGTAGACAGGACGCCGATGACGGGTATTGAACAAACGCGACAGCGGGCCATCCTCGACCCGCACACCGCGGCTGAGCGGTTCCGGCTCGACCACGAGCCGGCTCCGGCGGATCTGACCCCCTTTGTGGATGGTTACTGGATCCTCCGCTGGGACCTGACCGAACCGCACCGGCAGCAAGTCCTCACCCACCCGGTGGTCCACCTCACCTTCACCACTGGCGGTCTGGCCCAGATCACAGGCATCGTCAGCGACACGTTCAGCCGAGAGATCTCCGGCACCGGGCGGGTACTCGGCCTGCGATTCCGGCCCGGCGGTTTCCGCCCGTTCCTCACCGCCCCGGTGTCCACCCTTACCGACCGGGTCCTGGACATCGAAGAGATCTTCGGCCCGGCAGCGCGGGCAGCGGCAGACGCCATCATCGCCGAACCCTGCGTGCCCACCGCGCTCGAACTGGCAGCCGCGCTCGTGCGCGGCTGCCTGCCCACTCCTGACCCTGCCATCGACAAGGCCGCCGGGCTGGTCGAAACGATCAGCGCCGACCCTTCTGTTCTACGGGTGTCCCAGCTCGCCGCGATCGCCGGCATGAGCGTGCGCCAGCTGCAGCGAACGTTCGCCGAGTACGTCGGCATCGGACCCAAGTGGGTGATCCGGCGAGCCCGCATGCAGGAAGCCGCCGCACGCGCGGCCATGGCCCCGGAGGACTGGTCTGCTCTCGCCGCCGAACTCGGCTACGCCGACCAAGCGCACTTCACCCGCGACTTCACCTCATGCATAGGCACCTCCCCTGCGCAGTACGCGAGTTCGGCGCGACGCCGGAACGACTTCAGGCCGACGCGGCATGAGTAATTTCAACCGATCCACAAGTCTTGACAATTAGTCCTGTGGTACGCGCCGCCGACCGACTCAGCTGTGATCGATCCACTCGCTGAGTCTCATCCTCACCTCGTGGTTGTGATCGGTGTGCCAGACAACCTCACCGGTGATCTGTGCGCCCAGTGCTGGAAGCCTCGCGCTGGGCGGCATGGAGCCGATATCAGCCAGCCCGACCGCATTGGGCACACCGTCGATACGAATGAAGACTCCGAACGGCCGGCGGCCGACGACCTGGCCAGTGATGCGGGTGCCTACGGGTAGCGCGGACACGGTTGCTGACCACTCTCGGCGAACCTTCTCAGGGGACGGATCGCTGGGCCAGGTGTCTTCGGTCATGAGTCGATCCTGTCAGGAGGGATGACGTGTGGGCGACGGTGAATTCTCAAGGACAAGCCAAAGCAACCTCAGCCGGGACGGAGCGACCGGAAGAGCACTGGTTCGAAAGATCGCGTACGCGGGTGCGACCTGAGCTGGGGGTCCAGCGACCTGGGCCTTGTCGCTGCCGTGGCCGTGATTCCCCGCTGTTCCCCTTTGGTTCCCGGTGCTCAGGGCACGTCGTGGGCACGCCTCATGAGCTTGGCTCGGGCGCGGTGACCGTGAGCCTGGACTGGCAGCCGACGGCCCAGGGCGTCCGAAACGGCTTGGGGCCGACGGTGCGACAC
>NZ_JBHVFF010000430.1:0-4962 GCF_042801895.1 Streptomyces sp. NPDC057543
GGAGCGCGGCGGCCCGGCTGCCGGCCGGCGCCCACGGACAGGGGGGTTGACCCGAGCGCCCGCCCGCAGGTTCGTGGGGAACGGCCGGGTCAGCCGTTCAGGCCCAGCAGGTCCAGCGACGGCCGGTGGATGATCTCCTCCACCGCGTCCACGTCGAGCGGCGGCAGTCCGGGGATGCCGGGGATGCGGGCGATCTCCCGCAGCCCCTTCACCGAGTCGTCGACCGTCGTGAACGGGTAGTCGCTGCCGAACATCAGCTTGTCGAAGACCCCGTAGTCCTGGACGAGCCGGAGGCTGTGCCAGAGCTGGAAGGGCCGGTAGTGCAGGGCGCTGATGTCCGCGTACACGTGCGGGTGCTTGCGGATGACCGCGATGCACTCGCCCTCGAAGGGGTGACCGAGGTGGGCGAGGACCATCCGCAGTTCGGGGTGGCGGATGGCGACCGCGTCCAGGTGGCGGGGCATCGCCCATTCCAGCGGCGCCTTCGACACGAAGGTCGTGCCGGTGTGCACGAGGAGCGGGAGGCCGTGCCGTTCCGCGTACGTGTACAGGTCGTCGTACTCCTCGGCGGCCGGGTCGAAGCCCGCGTACATCGGCATCAGTTTGATGCCGCGCAGGCCCAGTTCCTGGTGGCCGTAGCGGAGTTCGTCCTGCCAGCCGGGCTGGGTGGGGTCGAGGGAGAGGTAGCCGATGAGCCGGTCGGGGTGCTGTCCGGCGTACGAGGCGACGGCCGCGTCGTCGACCCAGAGCCCGCTGCGTCGCGCCTTGCCGCCGACGACGATCGTGCGGGTGCCCTCGGGGGCGGTGGCGGCGTACTCCTCCCACTTCACCGTGAGGTCGACCTCGCCCGCGTGGGCGCGGGCGGAGTCGGACCTGAACGGGTCGGTGAAGTCGTGGCTGTGCCGGAAGAGATGTGAGTGGACGTCGACGATCATGTCCGGTTCCGCTTCTCCCAGCCGTCCGCGAACATGTTCCAGAAGCGGTGGCTGGGCGGGTGCTCCTCGAAGACCTCGTCGACGAGCTCGACACCGAGTCCCGGGGCGGTCGGCAGGCCGATGTGGCCGTCGACGATCGGGAGGGTGCCCTTGAGGGCGTCGAAGACGTAGTCCTCCAGGAGTCCGTCGAAGGTTTCGAGGATCTTGAAGTTGGGGATGCCGAGCGTCGCGTGCACCGAGACGGTGGTGCAGAGCGGCGAGTTGGAGTTGTGCGGGGCCACGAGCATGCCGTGGGTATCGGCGATCGCCGCGAGTTTCCTGACCTCCGTGAAGCCACCGGCCATGGAGAGGTCGGGCTGGATGATGTCGACCGCGTTCGTGGCGAAGAGCTGCTTGTACTCGTAGCGGTTGTGGAAGTGCTCGCCGCCGGAGATGGGGAACGCGGCGCGCTGCCGCAGTTCCGCGTAGCGCTCGATGTGGGTCCAGGGCATCGGCTCCTCGAACCAGCCGATGTCGAACGGCTCCAGCTCCCGCACGAGGCGGGCGGCGGTCGGCATGGCGAACCGGGCGTGGCCCTCGATGAACAGGTCGACGTCCGGTCCGATGGCCTCGCGGACGGCGGCCACCAGGTCGACGGACCGGCGCAGTTCGGCGCGCTCCAGCTCGTGCAGACCGGGGCCGAAGGGGTCGAACTTGAGGGCGGTGAAGCCCTTCGCCACGGTCTCCTTAGCCTTGGCCGCGAAGGTCTCGGGCTCGCGTTCGCCGGTGTACCAACCGTTGGCGTACACGCGTACGTCGTCCCGGCAGGCGCCGCCGGTCAGCCGGTAGGCGGGGACGCCGAGCGCCTTGCCCATCAGGTCGTACATCGCCTGGTCGAGGCCGGACAGGGCGATGCCGCCCATGTCGCCGCCGCGCAGGAAGTCGCCCTGGTAGACGCGGAGCCAGAGTTCCTCGATGTCGAAGGGGTCGGCGCCGATGAGGTGGCGCTTCGCAAGTGCCTCGGTGAGGGCGCAGACCTCGCGGACCCGGTAGGGGTGGGTGATCTCGCCGATGCCGGTCAGGCCCTCGTCGGTGTGGACCCGGACGTAGCCGAAGTCGCGCCAGGAGGTGCCGAGCATCAGGGTCTCGACGCGGGTGATGCGTCCGGCGGGGCCGGCGGGGCGGGTGTGGTTGACGGTAAGCATCAGCGGGTCGCTCCGCCCATGGTGGAGGTGTTCGCCAGGTCGCGGGCGCCGCCGTCGGCGAGGACCGCCTTGACCGCGGCCTCGGTGCCCTCGATCAGGCGGTCCACGTCGGTGTCGGTGTGGGCGTAGCTGATGTGGCTGCGCTTGAGGTTGAGCGGCAGCTCGAACAGGCCGTGGTCGAGGAGCCTGCGGCGGTAGCCGACGAAGAGTGAGGCGTCGTTGTTCAGCAGGTCCGCGTAGGTACGGGGGGTCTCGCCCGGCATGAAGTAACTGACGAAGACCGAGCCGTAGCCGGTGACCACGGCGGGGACGCCGAGGCGCTCGTACAGTCCGGTCAGTTCGCTGCGGACGCGGTCGCCGAGCCGGAAGACGTGCTCGTGGACCGGCTCCTCGCGGAGCTTGCGCAGGGTGGCGAGGGCGGCGGCGACGACGGACGGGTGGCCGTTGTACGTACCGGCGAAGAAGGCGGGGGCGCCGGGGCGGGTGGAGAAGAGGTCCATCAGGTCGGCGCGGCCGCCGATCGCACCGACGGGGGCGCCGTTGGCGATGGCCTTGCCGAGGGTGGTGAGGTCGGGGGTGACGCCGGAGATCTTCTGCCAGCCGCCGATGTCGTGGCGGAAACCGGTGATGACCTCGTCGAAGATCAGGACGCTGCCGGCCTTGGTGGTCTCCTCGCGCAGCGTGGTGAGGAACTCCTGGTACGGCAGGAGCGCGCCGACGTTGTGCGGGACGGGCTCGACGATGACGGCGGCGATGTCGGAGCCGTGCTCGGCGAAGGTGCGGCGGACGGCCTCGCTGTCGTTGAAGGGCAGGACGAGGGTGGCTTCGAGGACCTCGGGCAGGATGCCGGTCGAGATGGGGTCGTGGGCACCGACCTTCTCGGGGGCGGAGATGACATTGAGGCTGACCGCGTCGTGCCAGCCGTGGTAGCAGCCCTGGAACTTGACGACCAGGCGGCGGCCGGTGGCGGCACGGGAGACGCGAAGCGCGTGGAACGTGGCCTCGCTGCCGGTGCTGGTGAGCAGCACCTTCTCGATCGACGGGATCAGCTCGGTGAGCTGTTCGGCGAGGAGGACCTCGCCCTCCGTGACACCGACGCCCATGTGGCCGAGGGTGGCGCCGGCCTCGGCGGTGGCACGGGCCACGTCGGGGTCGTTGTGTCCGAGCAGCGGCGGGCCGAACGCCGAGTGGAAGTCGGTGTACTCGCGTCCGTCGGCGGTACGGAACCGTGCGCCGTCGGTCCCGGTGACGACCAGGTCGGTCAGTCCGGGAACGCTGCGCTGACCGCTGTTCACGCCGCCGGGTACGACCTTGCGGGCGCGCTCGGCGAGTCGGGCTCCGGATTCGTTGCCTACCGGGCCTGAACTCATATCGCTTGCTCCTTGCGTCGAGAGTCGTCGGTATTCGCAGGCCCTGCCCGGCCTGTGAGTCCCTGGCGCCATCCGCCCGGCAGTCGCCGCAGGAAGAGGGGGATCCGTGGTGCTTGGGTGGTGCGTTTCAATTTTTCTGAACGCTGTTCTGTAGAGCAGAACAGTGCCTGGATATTACGTGCGACACCTGGGCCGGTCAACCCCCTTTCCGGCTCGGTAAACCCGATTCCCCGGCTTTCTTCACGGAGAAAGCACCTCCGAGCCTCCCTCAAGGCACTAAGCTGTTCTGCTATGACGAACAGTGCTGCCCCAGAAGAACCGAAGTACTGGGTCAAGAGCGTGGCCAGGGCAGCGGACATCCTCGAAGCGCTCGCCGCCCCCGCACAGGGGAACGGCCTGAGCGTCACGGAGGTCGGCCAGGCCTGCTCCATCTCCAAAAGTGCCGCCTTCGGCATGCTCCAGACCCTGCGTGCCTACGGCCTCGTCTCCGACGACGGCGAGGGCATGAACCGCCGCTACCGGCTCGGCATGAGCCTGGCCCGGCTCGGCGACCGGGCCCGCTCCCAGGTGTCCCTGCGCGGGGTCGCCCACCCCGTCCTGCGCGAGCTCACCCGGACGACCGGCATGGCGTCCAGGCTCGCCGTGCCCGAGGACGGCCATGCGGTCGTCGTGGACCAGGTCGAGCTCGACCAGCGCGTCCGGCTCGATCTGCGGATGGGCCAGCGCGAGCTGCCGCACTGCACGGGCCTCGGCAAGGCGCTTCTCTCCGCGGTGCCGCAGAGCGAGGCCGCCGCGGTCGTCGAACGGTTCGGGCTGCCCCGGCGCACGTCCCGCACGATCACCGACCCGGCCACCTTCCTGTCGCATCTGCGCGACATCGCCCGGGTCGGCTACGCCCTGGACGACGAGGAGGACGCCGAGGGCATCATCTGCATCGGCGCGCCGGTCTTCGACGACCGTTCGGTGTGCGCCGGCGCCGTCTCCATCACCGGCCTCAAGCTCGGCCTGCCGGCCTGGCGCTACCAGGAACTGGGCGGCCAGGTACGGGACGCGGCACGGCGGATCAGCCGCTCACTGGGCTGGATCGACGACGCGGAGGACGCCGCATCCGACACCGGCACGTCGCATTCCGACGGATTCGGGTCTTGACCGATCGGCATATCCCGCCGTAGGTTCCCTGCCAGCCCCGGTGACACTCACCCGTCACCGGCGATTTACCCTTTCCGGTCCGCTTCCGACGCCTGCCCACCGCGTCGTGAACATCCGACGACCGGACCCTTTTCAGCCATCCGCCCATGGCAGTCCACCGCAGGAACGCTCCCTCATTCTCGGCACTTCTCGGAAGGCGAAGTCCGCATGAGCGTTCCGCACCACCCCACCTCTGTCTCGTCCCGTCGTGCTCTGTTGCGGGCTTCGGGGCTGGCCGGTCTCGTGATGGCCGGTTCGGCCGTGGCCACCGGCTCGGCGCAGGCC
>NZ_JBHVFF010000431.1:0-4961 GCF_042801895.1 Streptomyces sp. NPDC057543
CGTGTGCCTCGGTCGACTGCATCAGCAGTCCGCCGAGGCGATCCGGACAGCACACCAGGGCCGATGGGGTGGAGAGTTGGACGGCTCCACCCCATCGGGCCCGGCCGCCTCCGCAGCGGCCGGGGCGGCAACGAGGCAATGCTGCCTCGCACCGGCTTTGTCCATCAGCCGATGAAAGTCCTGTGAATCGGTGCACGAGTTTCTTTTGCCTTCGACGGCACGGTGCTACGGTCCGGGTGGAAGTCGCACCCCCAAGCACCGGGCATGCGAACGGTTCTGACCACGACGGGGGCGGCGTGAGGAGTACGACGGCTCGACCGGCCAATATCCATCAGGCCCGGCTGCTCCGCCTCCTGCGCGACCTTGGCCCGCAGTCCCGGGTCGCCCTCGGCGACCAGGTGGAGCTGTCGCGCTCCAAGCTCGCGTTCGAGATCGATCGCCTGCTGGAAACCGGTCTGGTCGTCCCGGACGGACTTGCCGCCTCCCGCGGCGGCCGCCGCTCGCACAACGTCCGGATCGCCCCGTCACTGCGGTTCCTCGGCGTGGACATCGGCGCCACCTCCGTGGATGTCGCGGTCACCAACGCCGAGTTGGACGTCCTCGGTCACGTGGCCGAGGCGCTGGACGTGCGCGACGGTCCGGTCGCGGTCTTCGAGCGGGTGCTCGCGTTGGTCGGCAAGCTGCGCGAGACGACGGCGGTGGAACACTTCGACGGCGCCGGGATCGGCGTGCCGGGACCCGTCCGGTTCCCCGAGGGTGTCCCCGTCGCGCCGCCGATCATGCCTGGGTGGAACGGCTTCCCCGTCCGCGAGGCGATGAGCCAGGAGCTCGGCTGTCCCGTCCTTGTCGACAACGACGTGAACCTGATGGCCCTGGGCGAGCAGCAGGCCGGCGTCGCCCGGTCCGTGCGCGACTTCTTGTGCGTGAAGCTCGGGACCGGCATCGGCTGCGGCATCGTCGTCGGCGGCGAGGTCCACCGCGGTATCACCGGCAGTGCGGGCGACATCGGCCACATCCAGGTGGACCCGGACGGGCCGCGGTGCGCCTGCGGGAACACCGGTTGCCTGGAGGCCTACTTCAGCGGGAACGCCCTCGCACGCGACGCGACCGCGTTCGCCCAGTCCGGCCGCTCGACGGAGTTGGCCGGACGGCTCGCATCGGCCGGAAAGCTGACCCCCGAGGACGTTGCGGCCGCCGCGGGCGCCGGAGACGCCGCGGCCCTGGATCTGATCCGCTGGGGAGGCAACCGTACCGGTCAGGTCATCGCCGGACTGGTCAGCTTCTTCAACCCCGGCCTGGTGGTCATCGGAGGAGGGCTCACCGGACTGGGCCACAACCTGCTGGCGAGCATCCGCACCCAGGTCTACCGTCAGTCGCTGCCGTTGGCGACCGGCAACCTGCCGATCGTGCTCGGCGAACTCGGCCAGGTCGCCGGCGTCGTCGGCGCCGCCCGGCTGATCAGCAACCACATCTTCTCACCGGCCTGACGCTTCGATACGCGGCCGGAGCCCGTGGTGAGGCGGGCCCCGCGACGTACTCTTCCTGCTGCAGGCGGCATCTGAGGCCTTCCCCCGACCTCCCCATCTCCCGCCGTGCTGCCCGCCGAGCACGACTACACCCGGGCGCTGTCGATGTCCCGCCTCGCCTACGATCTGGAGAATCTGTTCATCCCGGCACTGGCCGCGGCCCTGCTGTCGTTGGTCACGTACAACTGGCTGTTCGCCGGAACGTCCGTCGGTTTTCTCGCCTTCGCCGCTCTGGTCGTCTCCTGCGTCCTGCCCAAGCCCGCCCCTGTGGAGCACACCGGCCGGCCGCACACCAAAGCCGCCTCCGGCCTCCGGCTGTTCTGGGTCCCCCGCCTGCGCGCCCTGCTCGCACTGGACCTCGCGTTCGCAGCATCGGGCGCAATGATCACCGTCAACACGGTCGTCCTGGTCCGTGATCACCTGCACCGGACGGCCGGGGACGTTTCCCTCGCCCGGGGTGCCTACGGTGCCGGATCGATGGCGGCCGCCCTGACGCTGCCCCGGATCCTGAAGCGTGTGAGCGATCGTGCCGTCATGCTCCCCGCGGCGTTTGCCCTGCCCGTGGTCTTCGCCGCGTACGGCATCGCGACGTCCGAAGGTCCGTCCTGGCCGGCCCTCCTCGCTGCCTGGACCGCCTTTGGCGCCGCATGCTCCGCAGTACTCACCCCCACCGGACGGCTGATCCGATGCTCGGCCGCATCAGCCGATCTACCGGCCGCGTTCGCCGCCCGGTTCTCCCTCTCTCACAGTTGCTGGCTTCTCACCTATCCGCTGGCCGGCTGGGTCGCCTCCGCCGCGGGGACGGTCACCGTTGGCTGGATGCTCGGGGCCATCGCGATGGCCGGCACTCTGACCGCCGTGTTGATCTGGCCTGCCCCCGACATGGCGCGACTTGACCACCGCCACCACCACCTTCCGCCCGGTCACCCCCACCTCGCTGAAGTCCGGCTCACCTCGGACGGCTACCCGCACAGCCACGACTACGTCATCGACCACCTGCATCCGTACTGGCCGGCAATGCGCCGTACAGCCCGCCCCTGAACATCACCCTGACGGCCAGGCCCGAGCCCGCTCATGCCGTCTGCCACGGTCGGCAACCAAAACAGGGCAAATGGGACACCGCCCGGGCGTGATGAGCAGACCGCGGACAAGCGGTGCTTTCCTCACGGTGTCTCCGGCCCGTACGCCTCGCGTGTGTGGGCTGGACCTGTCACCGATCCGGCCCTGTACGGCCGGCGAGACCCGAGGACGCGATGACCACGGTCCCCACCCCGACGACCCCACCGACCACAGCGGACAACGCTGCGACAGCCGGCCCCGCAGCAAGCCCCACGACGAGCCCCGCTCCAAGCCACAGAGCCTCCAGTCGCCCTCCGGCGGTTGTCGCTGATCAGACCCTCTTCGCCCACCCCGGCCGTGTGCAACTTCATTTCTCCGATCATTGAACTGCCTGGAGAAGCGTCCCGGCCCCGCACGAGCGCCGAGGCTGGAGCCGGGCTCACGCACCCTGCCCCGTCCGCCCATCCACGAGACCTCTAACATCATGTGGCGTTTCGTCGTCGGACGTCGATGCCTGCCTGGCCGTGTCCGCCGCCCAACGCCCACGACGTCCGCCGCACAGCGATGGAGTCGGGTATCGAGCAGCCGAGGAGAGGAACGTTCATGCGCGCTCGGAGCATCGCCACGGCCGCCGCAACAGCATTGGCGCTGGTGGCTGCCCGCGACCTCGTCCAGAAAAAGCACGCACTACTCAGAAACTTCCCCGTGATCGGGCACGCCCGGTACCTGTTGGAGACGATCGGGCCGGAGCTGCGGCAGTATGTCGTGACGTCCAACGAGGAAGAGCGCCCGTTCAGCCGCGACCAGCGCACCTGGATCTATGCGTCGGCGAAGGAAGAGAACAACTACTTCGGGTTCGGAACCGACGTGGACGTTGAGCACGTGCAAGGGCACGCGTACGTGAAGCAGCGGACGTTCGCCGGCACGCTGCCCGATCTGCACGACCCGCAGAGCCCGCTGCCCTCGGCCAAGGTGCTGGGCGGCCCGCGCGGGCGCGCCAAGGCGTTCCGGCCGGCAAGCGTCATCAACATCTCGGCGATGAGCTTCGGATCACTGTCTGGCGCGGCCATCACGGCGCTCAACAAGGGCGCGGCGCTGGCCGGCGCGATGCAGAACACGGGCGAGGGCGGCCTCTCGCAGTACCACCGCAACGGCGGTGATCTCGTCCTCCAGATCGGGACGTCGTACTTCGGTTGCCGCAACGAGGACGGCACCTTCAACCTCGACAAGCTCAAGGACGTGGTCGCAGGCGCCCCTGTCAAGGCGATTGAGATCAAGCTCTCCCAGGGCGCCAAGCCGGGGCTCGGTGGGATGCTGCCGGGCGCGAAGGTCACCCCCGAGATCGCCAAGATCCGCGGCATCCCGGCCGGCAAGGACTGCGCCTCCCCCTCTCGGCACACCGCGTTCCACGACGTCGACTCGATGCTCGACTTCGTGGAGCTGCTCGCTACCGAGACCGGTCTGCCGGTCGGGATCAAGAGCGCTGTGGGGGAGATGAGCTTCTGGCAGGAGCTGGCCACGCTGATGGCGCGTGGTGATCGCGGGGTCGATTTCGTGACCATCGACGGAGGCGAGGGCGGCACCGGGGCGGCTCCCCTGATCTTCACCGACTCGGTGTCGCTGCCGTTCCGGATGGGCTTCTCCCGCGTCTACAGCACCTTCGCCGAGCGGGGTCTGACCGACGACCTCACCTTCATCGGCTCCGGCAAGCTCGGCCTGCCCGAGAACGCCGCCGTCGCCTTCGCCTTGGGTGTCGACATGATCAACGTCGCCCGCGAGGCAATGCTGTCCATAGGCTGCATCCAGGCGCAGAAATGCCACACCGACAAGTGCCCCACCGGCATCGCCACCCAGGACCCGTGGCTGGTGCGCGGCGTCGACGCGCCATCGAAGGCCAATCGGGCCGCTGTCTACCTGCGCACCCTTCGTAAGGAGCTGCTGAAGGTCTCGGGAGCTGTCGGCGTCGCCCACCCGGCACTCATCACCACCACCGACATCGAGATCATGAACGGCGACTACGACGCCCGTACCTTGGCGAGCGTCTACGGCTACAAGGACGGCTGGGGCGAACTCGGCCCGGAGCTCGCCCAAGAGATCACCGCGCTGCTCACCGCCGAACCGACCCCTCTCCAGAAGCCGCCTGTCGGCTGACGTGTGACGAGTTGCCAGTGCCTGATCTGCGAGGTCGGGCGGTGCAGGGCGGTCGGCCGGGCCGACTACGAGACACGGCCTGTTGACCCGGGCAGGTGGGACCGGCACGACGACTTCCCGGCCCCTCCGGGGCGCGGGTCCTGGAGGCACGTCCGACCAGCACCACCTGCTGCACGACGAGATGGTGGCCCGCCGACTCCACGCCGAGCCCAGCCAGCGGTGCCC
>NZ_JBHVFF010000432.1:0-4883 GCF_042801895.1 Streptomyces sp. NPDC057543
GGCTCGATCCTCCGCCGATCGAGCCCGTCCGGCCTTCACACCGCGTCGGCCAGCAGCAGCGAGTGGATCCGGTCGGGGGCGCCGGGCCGGGCGTAGTACCACCCCTGGGCCGTGTCGCACCCCAGTTCCCGCAGCTGCTCCGCCTGGGCCGCGGTCTCCACGCCTTCCACCGTGACCGCGAGATCCAGGCTGTGCGCCAGCGAGACGATTCCCTCGACGATCTTCAGATCGACCGGGTCCGCCGGATGCTGCTGCATGCCCTGCGTGAAGGAGCGGTCCAGTTTGAGCACGCTCACCGGAAGCCGGCGCAGGTTCGCCAGGTTCGAGTACCCGGTGCCGAAGTCGTCGAGCGCTATGTCGACGCCCATGTCCGCCAGTTGCCGCAGCGGCTTGAGCAGATCGTCGTCCGCGCCGATGAGGGCGGACTCCGTGACCTCCAGACACAGCGCCCCGGGTTCGAGCCCCGAGCGCTCCAGCACGTCGACCGTCTCGGCGACCAGCCGCGGATGATGCAACTGGGTGGGCGAGAGGTTGACATTGATCCGCAGCGGGCCGCCGTCGCTGTGCCGCTCCTGCCAGAAGTTGGCCTGTCGCACGGACTCCTCCAGCACCCAGCGGCCGAGCGGCACGATCAGCCCGGTGTGCTCGGCGAGCGGGATGAACCGGTCGGGACCGAGCACCCCGTGCTGCGGGTGGCACCAGCGCACCAGCGCCTCCGCACCGTGCACCGTGCCGTCGCCGAGGTGCACGAGGGGCTGGTACTCGATGAAGAACTCGCCGCGGTCCAGGGCGGTCGGCAGCGCGGTGGTCAGCCCGTGCCGGGTGATGGCGCGGGCGTCCGCCTCGGCGTCGGCGAGCTCGAAGCGGTTGCCGCCCGCCGACTTGGCCCGGTACATGGTGATGTCGGCGCTGCGCAGCACCTCGGCGGCGCTCCGTTCACCGGCCGGCCCTTCGACGATCCCGATGGATCCGCGTACGGTCAGCTCACGGCCGTCCAGCAGGATCGGGGTGCCGAGCACACCGAGGATGCGGCAGGCCAGCTCGTCGACCTCCTTCTGGGTGTCGGGGCCGGTGGTCAGGGCCACGAACTCGTCGCCGCCGAGCCGCGCCACCATCTCGCCGGGCGCGGTCGCGCAGCTCTGCAACCGGTCGGCCACCTCGACCAGAAGTCGGTCCCCCGACGCGTGGCCGAGGCTGTCGTTGATCGCCTTGAAGCCGTCGAGGTCGAGGTAGCACAGGCCGAAGCGGCTGCCGTCGTCGGCGGCGAGCGTCTTCTCCAACCGCTCGAAGAACAACGTCCGGTTGGGCAGGCCGGTGAGCGCGTCATGGGTGGCCTCGTACCGCAGCCGCAGGTTCAGCAGCCGGCGCTCCGTCGTGTCCTCCATCAGCGCCAGCTGATACTCCGGCCGGCCCTCGGAGTCGCGCAGCAGGGACACCGTCAGATTGGTCCACAGCACCGTGCCGTCGTTGCGGTAGTACGGCTTCTCGACCCGGTAGTGCTCGCGTTCGCCGCGTACCAGCTCGTTGTAGTACCTCCACACCTGCGGCGAGTCCTCAGGATGCACCCACTCGTTGACCTTGTGGCTGCGGACATGGTGTTCGAGGCCGCCGAACATCCGGGTGAGGGTGTCGTTGATCTCCAGCACATTGCCGTCCAGATCGGCGATCCCGATGCCGATGGCCGCGTCCTTGAAGACGGCGCGGAAGCGTGCCTCGGTGGCGTGCAGGGCCTGCTCGGCGTCCGAGCGGGCGGTGAGCGCGGAGCGCGCGATGGCCTCCTGCTCGGCGAGGGTCCGCTCGCGCAGGGCCTGGGTGAACCCGGCCGCGAGGGCGTGCTGTATCCGGGCGCATCGGGCCCTGCTGTCCTCGGTCGACAACACCGTCGCACCGTTGCCGCCGCAATAGAGCACAAGGTACGAGTCGATGACGCCGAGCGTGCTGCTGAGCGCGTCCGGGTCCGTGCAGTGCGCGGCGACGAGAGCGGCGCCGACCTCGCTCGCGGGCGCCGCGTCGAAAGGCCGTGCGTGCAGGACGTCACTGAGCCCACGGGCCAGCGGCAGCAGATGCTGTTCGAACTCCGTGCGCGTCATGGAGGTGGCCGTCGAGGGGAAGATGGCCCGGCTCCAGATCGTGGCGAATCTCCGGAGCCGGTCCTCGGGGCCGTCGGGCTCCGTGTCGGGCGCTCCGGACGATTGGGCGGGGATGCTCACGCCTTGCGTCCCACTCCCGCGAAGCCCGAGAAGGCGAATGGGTCCTCGTGCTCCGGTGCCAGGGGGGTGTCGGGGCGCCAGTTCGGCATCGACACGAGTCCGGGCTCGACCATCGCGTACCCCTCGAAGAACCGGGTGACCTCGTCGCGCGACCGCATGACCAGGGGGCTGCGGATGTCCCGGTAGACGTCGACGGTGCCGCCCGCCTCCTCCTGGGTGAGCGGAATCCCCTCGTACGAGGCGTGGGTGACGACGATGAGGCTGCCGGGGGCGAGGGCTTCGCGCAGTTCGGCGACGGCGGTGTGCGGGTCGTCGGAGTCCTCGATGAAGTGGAGTACGGCGACGAGGAGCAGGGCCACCGGACGGTCCAGGTCGAGCAGTCCGGTGATCTCCGGGCTCTTCACGATCTCCTGCGGGTTGCGGAGATCCGCGGCAGCGATCACCGCCCGCTCGTTTCCTTCGAGTACGACCCGGCTGTGCGCGACCGCGACGGGGTCGTGATCGACATACGCGACGCGGGCCTCCGGGTCGGCCGCCTGGGCGACTTCGTGCACATTGCCGAAAGTCGGTATTCCGGAGCCGATGTCCAGAAACTGGTTGACGCCCTCGCTCACCGCGTAACGCACGGCCCTACGCATAAAGGCCCGATTCGCCTGCATGATCTTGGGAAGCCCCGGCATGAACTCCATGGCCTTGCGAGCCGCTTCCCGGTCCACCTCGAAATTGTGCGATCCGCCCAGATAGAAGTCGTACATGCGAGACACGCTCGGCACCGTAATGTCAATGCCTTGCGGTGCCCAGGCGGGACGCTCCATCGATGTCTCCAACAAGTCGCCACGGCGATCCGGCCATGTTCATGGTCAGTGTTGACCAGAGGCTACTGATCGTCCGCCAAGAGGGCGAGCGGAAACGGAAATTAGCCGTCCGTTATTGGTCACACACCACTGGCATGTGCAACCGTCCCGTCGCTACGGGTGACATCGGGCGACGAAACGGCCCCGAGAGGTGCTCCGGCGCTCTTCGGCGGCACCAATCGGTTCGGCTCCGGGGAAGCCGCATACCATGTGCCCCCAAGGGTCCGGGCGTTGGACCCGGAGGCAGTCATTGGCCCGGTTCAGGAGTTTCCTCGGTCCGATCGAAGGTGACAAAGCCCTGGTGGCGGCGCCTTTGACGGCTTTCCTTGCCAATGCGGCGACGGCGGAGCGTAAATCCCCCACCGTTGCGGTCAGTTGTGACCGATGAATTCCCTGAGCCGCAAACACATGGCACCCCAGGTCCCCACCATCAGGGGAATCCGGGCCGTCCCGGGCGTGCCTCGCGACCGGCCGGAACATGCTCCCCGTCGTGTACGGATCACTCATAGGGCGGCTCACGGCAGCCGTCGTCCTGCTCTGGCTGCTGACCGCCCCGGCGCCCGCCGTGGCGGACAACTGCGCGTATGCCTCCATCGGTGAGAGCGGTGGGAATTCGGCGGTCGCCGTGTCGGGCACCGGCCACTGTCACGCGGGCCCGGCGCCCGAGCCGACCCGACGGCCCGCGCCACCACCCCGGCGCCCCGCACCACCCCCTCCACCACCTCCGCCGCCGCCTCCTCCGCCGCCCCCGCCCGCACCACCCGAACCGGAACCGGAGCCCGTGCCACCGCCCCCTTCACCCACACCCCCGCCCTCGCCCTCGCCGTCCGTACGCCCCACACCTCCCGCGCCCCGGCCCGTGGCGCTGCCCACCTACCGCAAGCCGCCGCGCAAGGTCCCGAAGCGCGGCACCTCCCTGGTCACCCTCACCCTGCTGATCACGGCACCCGCGGTGTTCGCCGTCGCCGTGCTGCGTCCCCGCTCCCGATGACCTCCGGAGAAACCCATGTCGGAATGGCTTGTTCTCACCCTCGCGATGGTCGCGGCCAGTGCCGTCGTCCTGACCATCGCCGTACTCAACAACCGCCGGATCGGCGAGGATGACGACCCGTCCGAGACCCCTGACGTCATCGAGTACATGACGATGATGATCGGCGTGGTCTACGCGATCGTGCTGGGGCTCGCCATCGCGGGCGTCTGGGAGGGCCGCAGCGCCGCCCAGGAGTACGTACGCCAGGAGGCCCAGGCGCTGCACGAGGTGAGCGTTCGCTCCGCCGTCTACCCGGCCGAGGTGCGTACGCGCATCCGCGCCGACGTCGACGCCTACGTGCACCACGTCGTCCACGACGAGTGGCGGTCGATGACCGAGCACGGCTCCCTCGACGACGAGGGGGCCCGGCTCCTGGGCCGGGTGCGCGCCGATGTCACCGACTACCAGCCGAAGAACGACCACGAGGGGCAGGCATATCAGCCACTGGTCGATGAGGTCGCCGCGGTCGACGACGCACGCAGCGGCCGCGGGCAGAGCGCCGGTGCGACCATGCCGGGCGTGGTCTGGTTCGGCCTGATCATCGGGGCGCTGGTGACCGTGGGACTGATCTTCACGCTGCAGATCCGCAGAACCTTCCGCGAACTGCTGCTGGCCGGTCTCTTCAGCATTCTGATCGCCTTTCTGCTCTTTCTGATCTGGGATTTCGACTCCCCCTTCGGCCGGGGCATCTCGGCCACCGCCGCTCCGTTCCTCGACCTGTTCCCCGGCGCGGCGGGCGGATAGCAGTCCCGGCGAAGTGCTGTCGGAGTGCGCCGCCCGGGGGATACC
>NZ_JBHVFF010000433.1:0-4867 GCF_042801895.1 Streptomyces sp. NPDC057543
GGTATCGGGGGTGCCCCGGAGCGTCAGGCTCCGGCGGCGATCTGCGCGAGGCGGCGGGCCTCGTCCCGGGTGGCGCGGGCGATGGCGTCCTCGTCCGCGGTGATCAGGTGGTTGTCCTCGACGACGGGCTTGCCGTTGACGAGGGAGAGGGTGACGGGGGCCGCGGCGCCGAAGACGAGTGCGGTCACCGGGTCGGCGATGGAGGCGTGCGCGAGGGTGTCCAGCTTCCAGAGCACCAGGTCGGCGAGCTTGCCGGGCTCCAGGGAGCCGATCTGGTCGGCGCGGCCGAGTACCTGCGCGCCGCCGTACGTGCCCAGGCGCAGGGCCTGACGGGCGTTCAGGGCCTTTTCACGGTGGGCACCGAGGCGGTTGATGAGGAGGGCGTTGCGCAGTTCGGTGTGGAGTTCGCCGGACTCGTTGGAGGCGGTGCCGTCGACGCCCAGGCCGACCGGGACGCCCGCGGCGAGCATGTCGGGCACCCGGGCGATGCCCGCGGCGAGCCGCGCGTTGGACGAGGGGCAGTGCGCGACGCCCGTTCCGGTGCGGGCGAAGGCCGCGATGTCGGAGTCGTTCATGTGGACGCAGTGCGCCATCCATACGTCTTCGCCGAGCCAGCCGGTCGACTCGAAGTAGTCGGTCGGGCCCATCGCGAACAGCTCGTGGCAGAACTTCTCCTCCTCCACGGTCTCCGAGCCGTGGGTGTGCATGCGCACTCCCTTGCGACGGGCCAACTCGGCGCCCTGTCGCAGTAGTTCGGTGGAGATGGAGAACGGGGAACAGGGTGCCGCGGCGACCTGGGTCATCGCGTCGAAGGAGGCGTCGTGGTGGGCGTCGATGGTCGCCTCGGTGCCGGCGAGCGCGCCGTCGAGGGTCTCCACGGCGAAGTCCGGCGGCAGCCCGCCGTCCTTCACGCTGCGGTCCATGGAGCCGCGGGCGAGGGTGAACCGTACGCCCATGTCCCGGGCGGCCCCGATGATGGCGCCGGACAGATCGCCGGATCCCCGCGGGTAGACGTAGTGGTGGTCCATGGCGGTGGTGACGCCGCCGCGGGCCATCATGGCGAGGGAGCCCTGTGCGGCGGCGCGGACCATCGGCTCGTCGATGCGCGCCCACGTCGGGTACAGCGCGACCAGCCAGTCGAACAGGTTGTGGTCGGTGGCGAGGCCGCGGGTGATCCACTGGTAGAAGTGGTGGTGCGTGTTGATCAGGCCGGGGGTGACCAGATGCCCGGTGCCGTCGATGCGGCGTACGACGTTCGCCAGGCCCTCGGGGGCCCGGCCCGCGCCGATGGACTCGATGCGGTTGCCCGCGACGACGACATGACCCGAGGCGTACTCGGTGTCGTCGGCGTCGACGGTCGCGATCGAGCAGTTCTCGATGACGATGCGTTCCACGTACTCAGGAGCTGCCGATGCTGCCATGGTGCTTCCTCTTCTTTTCCGGCGATACGGGCACGGCAGGACCCTAGGAGGATTTGAGTGCCACAGCCGGACGGCCGTGGGTGCCGAGATGGTGGAAGAACAGGTTGAGCAGGACCGCGACGAGCGCTCCGGCGCTGATGCCGGAGCCGAGCACGGTCTGTGCCCAGGACGGGAATCCCGCGTAGAAGCCGGGCGCGGCGAGCGGGATGATGCCCGCGCCGAGCGCGACGGCGACCAGGATGATGTTGGAGCTGTCGTCGAGTCCGGCCTCGGAGAGCGTACGGATGCCGCTCACCGCGATCGAGCCGAACAGCACGATGCCCGCACCGCCGAGCACGGGCATCGGCACGAGGGAGACGACCGCGCCGAGTACCGGGAAGGCGCCCAGCACCAGCAGCGCACCGCCCGCCGCCGCGACGACGTAGCGGCTACGCACCTTCGTCAGGGACACCACGCCGACGTTCTGCGCGAAGGCACTCGTCGGGAAGCCGCCGAAGACCGGGCCGAGCGCAGTGGCGATGCCGTCGGTGCGCAGTCCGCGGGTGATGGTCCGGCCGTCGGTGCGCCGGTCGCAGATCTCACCGAGCGCCAGCATTCCGGCGGCGGACTCCGTCATCAGGACGAGCATGACGATGCAGAGAGAGAGGATCGCGGCGGGCTTGAACTCGGGTGCGCCGAAGGCGAAGGGGGTGGGCAGGGCGGCGACCGGTGCGGACTTCAGCGCGGAGAAGTCGGTGAGTCCGAACGGGATGGCGACCAGGGTGCCGATCAACAGACCCATCAGCAGGGCGACTTGCTTGAGAAAACCGCGCCCGAACCGCTGGATCAGCAGAATGACGACGAGGGTGAAGGCGGCCAGTCCGAGGTACTTCATCGCACCGAAGTCGGCGGCGCCCTTGTCGCCGCCCTGCGCCCAGGACACCGGAACGGGCATCAGGGTGACGCCGATGAGGGTGATGACGACACCGGTGACGAGCGGCGGGAAGAAGCGGAGCAGCCGGCCGAAGAACGGCCCGACGGCCAGGCAGAACACTCCCGCGACGAGCACTGCCCCGTAGATCGCCGGGAGTTGGTGACCGGGTGCGGTGGTCTCGGCGATGGCGAGTATCGGGGCGATGCCGGCGGAGGACGCGGCGTTGACGAACGGCAGCCGGTTTCCGGCGAAGCCGCCGATGCCGAGGGTCTGCAGCATGGTGGCGCATCCGGCGATCAGGAGACTCGCCGCGATCAGCCGGGTCATGCCCGCCTGGTCGAGGCCGACGGCCTGGCCGATGATGAGCGGAGGAGTGACGACGCCCGCGTACATGGCGGCGATGTGCTGGAGCGCGGCGGGAACGAGCCGCGAGGGGCGGAGCTTTTCGTCCACCGGGTGGACCGAGGTCTCCGGTGGGGTGGGACACGGGCCTTCTGCTTCTGCCGGCCCAAGTGCAGGCTGTGTCATGGTGGTTCCTCCGGTCCGGCCGGTCCTCGCCCGGCTGTGCGCGGGCGGGGACCGGCTCAGCGCCGCGTCAGAGGTTGGTCATGTCGACCGGGATCTGCGGCTCGATCCCGTCCCGAAGGACGGTGGCCTCGATCAGGCCGTACGGGCGGTCCGCCGCGAAGTAGACCTCGTTGTCGTTCTTGAGCCCGAACGGCTCCAGATCCACGAGGAAGTGGTGGTTGTTCGGCAGTGAGAAGCGGATCTCGTCGATCTCGCTGCGGCTGTTGATGACGCGCGAACCCATCTGGTAGAGGGTCTGCTGCAGCGAGAGGGAGTACGTTTCGGCGAAGGCCTGCAGGATGTGCTTCTTGGCCTGCTCGTACGACTTCTCCCAGTTCGGCATCCGGTCGGCGTCGCTGGTCCAGTTGTAGCGCCAGGCCGCGGAGACGTCGGTGCACAGGATACGGTCGTACGCTTCCTTGAGCGTCGTGTACTTGTCCTTGACGTAGCCCCAGAACTCCGAGTTGGTGGAGTTCATGACCGTGAGGTCCTTCAGGCCGGAGATGATCTGCCACTTCTCACCGTCGAAGGTGATCTGCGTGGTGCGCAGCTCCTGACCCTTACGGGCGAAGGAGTGGTTGACCTCGTCCGAGCCGATGAACTTCGAGTTGTTGTCCGAGGTCGCGATGCGCTCCCAGGAGTACTCCTGGATCCGGATGCGCGCGATCTTGATCGGCTCCTGCGACGTCACGAAGTGACGGGCGAGGTGGATGCCGAACTGCTCGGCGGACTCGATGCCGTGCTCCTTGGCGAAGGCGAACACCGTGTTCTTGGTGGTGTCCGTGGGCAGGACGTTCGCGTTGGAGCCGGAGTAGTGCACGTCTTCCATGTCGCCCGAGAGGGCGACCGAGACGTTCAGGTCCTTGATGTGGTGGGTGTCGCCGTCCCGCGTGATCCTGACGACGCGGTTCTCTGCTTTGCCGTACTGGTTCTGGCCGAGAATCGTGGGCATTTCTGCTAGCTCCCTCGGTAAACGGAGTAGCCGAACGGGTTGAGCAGCAGCGGTACGTGATAGTGCTCGCCCGGGGTGACGGCGAATGTGATCGCCACCTCCGGGAAGAACGCACCGCTGTCCCTTACGCGGGGGGCGTCCTGCTGCGCCTCGGCTTGCTTCTGGCTGGTGAAGTACGACTCGGTGTCGAATACGAGCCGCACGTGGGTGGTGCCTTCCGGCAGGGCCGGCAGATCCTTGCAGCGCCCGTCCGCGTCGGTCGCGGATCCGCCGAGCGTCACATACGGTGCCTCGCCGCCGCTGCGGGCGGCCAGGGAGACGGTGACGGCTGCGGCGGGGCGGCCGGTACTGGTGTCCAGGATGTGGGTGGACACCGATGCGGTGGTGTCGGTGCTCAAGACCGTCACGCTCCTTGTTCTGAAAAGTCCTGCACGAGGCGGGTGAGCCGGATTCGATTGATCTTGCCCAGTTCGGAGCGCACGATCCCGCGCTCCTGCTCGGGCGAGTTCCCGATCCGGGACTTCACCGCGTCGCGCATCTGCTCACCGGTGGCTCCGGTGGCGCAGATCAGGAAGACGTGTCCGAACCGTTCCTGGTAGGCCAGGTTCAGTTCGAGCATCTCGGCCTTGAGTTCCTCGGAGGCGCCGGCCATGCCCCGCTGTTCGCGGGAGGAGGTCGGGTCTCCGGGCTTCGGGCGGCCGATCGGCGGGTGACCGGCCATCGCGTCGGCCAGATCCTCCGGCCTCAGCGCGGCCGTGGCGGCATCACTGGCGGAGAGAAGGGCTTCTGCGGTGGTGTACGGGCGTCGGGAGAGGATCACTCTTCCCCAGGCCGCACTGGCGCACACCTCGTGCAACGCGGTGGTGGCCTCGTCGTCCGCCAGGGTGTTGAACCGGGCCAGGCCCGGCGTGGAGCTCGAAGTCACGGGAGCCTCCGTGGCTGATTCTGCTGTGCGTCGCTCGGCGTCGCGTCGGTCGGGCTGCGGATAGCTAACGCCCTCCACAACACCACGTC
>NZ_JBHVFF010000434.1:0-4866 GCF_042801895.1 Streptomyces sp. NPDC057543
GCTTCATGTCGGGGTGCTTGATCTTCCAGCGGCCCGACATCTGTTCCACGACCAGCTTGGAGTCCATCCGGACCCGCACCCGGAGCGCGCCGTCCGCCGAGGCGTCCGGCAGCAGCGCCTTCGCCGCCTTGAGGCCGGCGATGAGGCCCTTGTACTCGGCGACGTTGTTCGTCGCGACGCCGATGTACTCGGCGGCCTCGGCAAGGGTCTCCCCCGTCACCGGGTCGATGACGACCGCACCGTAACCGGCGGGCCCGGGATTGCCCCGGGAACCGCCGTCGGCCTCGATGACGAGCTGGCGCGGCTGGGTCATTACAGGCCCGACTCCGCCGTACGGACCAGGATGCGGCGGCAGTTCTCGCAGCGCAGGACGGTGTCCGGGGAGGCCGCCTTCACATCGTTGACCTCGGTGATGTTCAGTTCGAGACGGCAGCCCTCGCAGCGGCGCTGGTAGAGGCGAGCCGCGCCGACCCCGCCCTGCTGGACGCGGAGCTTGTCGTACAGCTTCAGCAGGTCCGCGGGGACGGAACCGGCGACGAGCTCGCGCTCCCTGGTGACGGTCGCGGCCTCCTCGTCGAGCTCC
This sequence comes from Streptomyces sp. NPDC057543, assembly GCF_042801895.1. Lineage (NCBI taxonomy): Bacteria > Bacillati > Actinomycetota > Actinomycetes > Kitasatosporales > Streptomycetaceae > Streptomyces > Streptomyces sp. NPDC057543. Next base: position 584 of record NZ_JBHVFF010000434.1, read on the forward strand.
TTGGTCGCGGCGTCGCGACGGGCGATCGCATCGTCGGCCTTGGCCTGGACCGCGGAGACCCGGTCGGACAGCTCGGTGACGCGTTCCTGAGCGGACTCACGGCGCTCCATCACTTCGAGGACGACGTCCTCCAGGTCGCCCTGGCGCTTGGCCAGCGAGGCGATCTCGCGCTGGAGGCTCTCCAGGTCCTTCGGCGAGGTGACCGCACCCGAGTCGAGGCGCTGCTGGTCACGGGCGGCACGCTGGCGCACCTGATCGACGTCCTGTTCCGCCTTCGTCTGCTCGCGGGCGGTGTCGCTCTCCTCGGTCTGCGAGGCGACCAGCAGGTCGCGCAGCTGCGCGACGTCGCTGGTGAGCGACTCGATCTCGGCGTGCTCGGGCAGCGACTTACGGCGGTGCGCAAGCTGCGACAGACGTACGTCGAGGGCCTGGACATCGAGAAGTCGGATCTGGTCGGCGGGCGCGGCGTTCAGTTGGGGGCTCCAGAAGAGTGGTGGGTGGTGGTGGTCCAGGGGTCGGTGACCTGCTTCGAGACATGGACCCGCAGGCCCCATCCGTGGCGGTCGGAAATCGCGTCGAGCTGCGCTGCGGCCTGTTCGCACCAGGGCCACTCGGTGGCCCAGTGCGCGGCGTCGATCAGGCCGAGCGGGGAGTGCTGGATGGCTTCGGAGGCCGGGTGGTGGCGCAGGTCGGCGGTGAGGAAGGCGTCGACGCCCGCGCCGCGCACCGCGTCGAAGAGGCTGTCGCCGGAGCCGCCGCTGACGGCGACGGTGCGCACCGTCGCCGCGGGGTCGCCCGCGAGCCGGATGCCCTGCGCGGTGGCGGGCAGCCGGGCGGCGGCGCGGGCGGCGAAGTCGGCCAGGCTCTCGGGATGGTCGAGCGCACAGATCCGGCCGAGGCCGCGACGGCCCTTGGGGTCGGTGGGATCCGGTACGAGGGGCCGCTCGACGCGCAGGTCGAGCGCACCGGCGAGGGCGTCGGAGACGCCCGGGTCGGCGGTGTCGGCGTTGGTGTGGGCGACGTGCAGCGCGACGTCGTGCTTGATGAGGGCGTGCACGACCCGGCCCTTGAAGGTGTCGGCCGCGACCGTCGTCGTACCCCGTAGATAGAGCGGGTGGTGGGTGACGATCAGCTGGGCGCCGAGCCTGAGCGCCTCGTCGACGATCTCGTGGACGGGGTCGACGGCGAAGAGGACCCGGTCGACGTGCGAGGCGGGGTCGCCGCAGACGGTACCGACCGCGTCCCAGCTCTCGGCCCGCTCGGGCGGCCAGAGAGCGTCGAGCTCGGCGAGGACTTCGGACAGACGGGGCACAAGGAAAAGGCTACCTGCCCTTGGTGCCCCGTCGTCCATGGCTTCCGCGACCCGTGAGGACGGGCCACGGGGTGCGAATGAATCGTTACGACCTGATCCACTCGCTGTCGTACACCGGGTCGTTACTTCACGAGGTCGGCGCGGAGGTCGTCGAGGACCAGGTTCGCGGCCGTGACACCGAGGCCGAGGTACCAGGTCTCGTCGGAGACGTCCTTGGCCCGGCCGTCCTTGACCGCCTTGAGGTTCTTCCACAGCGGGTTGGACTGGGTGGTGTCGCGCTTGGTGGCCTTCACGTCGCCGTAGACGCCGGTGAAGATCCAGTCGGCGTCGGCCTCGTCGATCTTCTCCGGGCTGATCTCCGCGGCGAGGTCGTCGATCTGCTGGTTCTTGGGCCGCGGCAGGCCGACGTCCTCGAGGATGGTGCCGATGAAGGACGCCTTGGCGTAGAGGCGGATGCGGTCCGGGAGGTAGCGGACCATGGAGATGGTCGGCTTGTCCGGGCCGATGTCCTCGCCGAGCTTCTTCGCCTTCGCCTCGTAGGCGTCGAGCTCGCTCTTCGCCTTGGCGGTCTTGTCCAGCGCCGCCGCGTTGAGGAGGTAGTTCTCCTTCCAGGTGAAGCCCGGGCGGATGGAGAACACGGTCGGCGCGATCTTGGAGAGGGCGTCGTACTTGTCGGCGGCGCGGAGCTGGCTGCCGAGGATCAGGTCGGGCTTCAGGCCGGCGATGGCTTCGAGGTTGAGGTTGTTGATCGTGCCGACGTTCTTGGGGTTGCCCGCGTCCTTCTTCAGGTACGAGGGGATGGCCGCGTCGCCCTCGGAGGGGGCGTAGCCGACCGGCTTCACGCCCAGCGAGACGACGTTGTCGAACTCGCCGACGTCCAGCACGACGACGCGCTTGGGGGCGGACTTGATCTCCGTCTTGCCCATGGCGTGGGTGAGGGTACGGGGGAACTCGCCGGCCTTGGCGTCCGTCCCGTACGCCGCCGTCTTCTTCGCGGCGTCGCCGAAGTCCTTGCCGCCCGTCGCGACGGCCGCCTTCTTGTCGCCGCCGGACTTGGCCGAGTCGCCCGAGCCTGCGTCATCGCTCCCGCAGGCCGAGAGGGAAAGGGCGGCGGCCACTGCCAGGCCGACTGCGGCGGTACCGCGGCGACGAAGGGACATCACTTGCTCCAGATCGAAGGTCACACCAGGACTGCTTAGGACTGCCTAACCTTACCCATTCGGATTCGCGTCCAGCACAGGCACCCCCTCGCCCTCAGGCGAATCCAGGCATCACCACCCTTATGTGTGAAGCGACCGGTCTCGTGTTGTTCGGCAGGAAGTGCGAAAACTAGCTTCGGTTGCCGGAGGTGACCAGCCCATGACTGCCTGTGCTATCGAGAACGAGACCGTGGGGGCGGCCGGGGATGCCGGCGACGCCGGAACCGCCGGAGACACGATCCTGGGGGACGACGAACCGGACGCGCCGGGTGAACCGGGGGCGCCCGACCGGGCAGCCCTCGCGCCGCCCGCCTTCACGATCGCGGCGGACGGTTCGTACGCGGCCCGGCTCGCCCGGCGCGACATCGGTGCGGCGGGCGAGGCCGGGCAGGCGTGGTTCGTGGAGCGCTGGACGCTCGACGGGCACGAGCCGTACGCCGTGCCGCTCCCCCTCGACCAGCCGGAGGAGCCGGACTCGGACGTGCTGCCGCTGGCGGACGGACGCGTACTGATCCGGCGCCGGGTCGCGGACCGGCATGCGTTCTCGTTGCTGTATCCGACCGGCCCCGGCACCGGTGAACTGCCGCTCGGCGCCGTCGGGTGCGCGGATCTGACCCTGCTGCCGCCGTCGCCGAACGGCCGATGCGCGTACGCCCTGTCGGTCGGTGCGCGCTCCACCGCCGTCTGGCTGGTGGCGGGCGGCGCCTTCGGTCCCGAGCAGGTCGCCGAGGTGCCGGGGCGCTGCTCCGGCGGGGTCTGGCTGGACCGGGCGGGGCGGCTGCTGGCCCTGGACCGGGAGCTGCCGGGCGGCGGGCCGGTCAAGGCGGTCGCCGTGGACCTGGAGCGGGGCGGCGAGGTGACACCGCTGCTGCAGATCGCGCCGGGGAGCAACGACCGGCTGCTGCTCGCCGACGTGGACAGCGGTCTGCTGCTGATCCGCTCGGACGCGCCGGGGCACGACCGGCTCGGGTGGGGGGTGCTGGGCAGCTGTCTGCCGGTGCGTTTCCCGGAGTGTCTGCGCCCGGCGGATGTCGCGGTGACGCCGTTCGCCGTACAGCCGGGGCAGATGCTGATGCCGGAGAGCTGTGCGGTGGCCCTGCGGGTCGACGGGTCGGCGGGCAGCTGGCTCGGGGTGTGGCGGCCGGCGGGACGCCGACTGCATCAACTCGCCGCCCCCGAGGGGTGGCAGGCCGGTCGCGGGGTGTGGACCCGGGACGGCCTGCTCAGACTTCCGTACGCCAACGAGAACGTGGCGTGCGGGGTGGCACTGCTGGAGGCACCGGTGGACGGGGAACACGGTGCTCGGCCGTCGGCGGATCCGGCCGCCGAAAGCGGTATGCAACCGTCCGCTGCCGCTGTGCCTCTTCCGGTGTGCAAGCCGATTCCACTGGGGCAGGCGCCTCTCATGGGGCGCATGGTGCCTGGTTAAGATCCTTGGCCTGGGCTACGCAGCCGTATGACGGTCGCCGTTGGTGACCGTGCCGTGTTGCGGTGGCGTGATCGGCCCTGGTGACACACACGTAAGCGATCACAACGGGGTGACTTCCCACATGTCTGAAGCCCGAACCGACACGACCCAGACGCGTCCGCCGGGGGCGGACGCGGAACGGGCCGAAGCCGGTGGCTCCGGAAAGCACCGAGGGGGTGTCGCGACGGACGACACGTCAGCACAGCCGCACGGCCGTCACCGACGCCCCCACGAAGGGGACAGCCGGGCGGCCTGACCGCGCGGAACAACGACGAGGGACGGGTGGGCCCCGGCAGCCGGTCGG
>NZ_JBHVFF010000435.1:0-4839 GCF_042801895.1 Streptomyces sp. NPDC057543
GCGCCGGCCGGGCCACCGCTCACATCTCCCGCAGTCTCAGCTCCAGCCGCACGATCGCCGCCCGGACCCCTCCCCCATATCCGTCGTCCGACCCGTCCTCCGCGAGCACGCCGGAGGCGGCGTGCGCCCGGTCCAGGTGGATCCGGGCCGCCTCGGGGCGCTGGAGCTTCACATAGTCCGCCGCGAGATTGAGATGGAGCGAGGGATAGAGAGCCCGCACCGCGAACGCGTCGGAGTGTTGTGCCGCCCGCTCGTCGGTCAGGCTGTCGGCCGCAGTCAACGCCCTCAGGTCCCAGGCCAGTTCATCACCGGGGTCGTCCTGGGTGTCGGCCATGTAGTGCGCGAGGGTGCACCGGTGCAGGGCGTCACCACCCTCACCGATCTCCGACCAGAGGTCGCCGAAACGATTGCGGGCCTCCTCCCGGTCACCGCCGTGCAGGAGCATGATGGCCTGGCCGATCCTGGTCATGACGGCGTCCTTCGACGTCTCCCGCTGCTCCGTCACTGCGGCCTCCCTGTCCCTGTCCACCCGTTCCCGACCGACCGTTCCCGATCCGACGCTAGCCGCAGCCGCGGCCAATCCCGCTGAGGCTCGGGCAGGCGTCCGGGCCTGTCCACCGGGCGCCCGACACGGCCCCGGCACGGACCGCGACGTCAGCCCAGGTCGGGAATGCGCCAGTCGATGGCCTCGTGCCCCTGCGCCGCCACCGCCTCGTTGATCTGCGTGAACGGACGGGAGCCGAAGAACTTCTTGGCGGAGAGCGGTGAAGGGTGCGCGCCCTTCACCACCGCGTGGCGCTCCTCGTCGATCAGCGGGAGCTTCTTCTGCGCGTAGTTGCCCCAGAGCACGAAGACCGCCGGATCGGGCCGCGAGGCGACCGCGCGGATCACGGCGTCGGTGAACTTCTCCCAGCCCTTGCCCTTGTGCGAGTTGGCCTCGCCCGCGCGCACCGTCAGCACGGCGTTGAGCAGCAGGACGCCCTGCTGGGCCCAGGGCATCAGATACCCGTTGTCCGGGACGGGCAGACCGAGCTCGTCGTTCATCTCCTTGTAGATGTTCCGCAGGGAGGGCGGCGTCTTCACACCTGGCCGCACGGAGAAGCACAGGCCGTGCCCCTGTCCCTCTCCGTGGTACGGGTCCTGGCCGAGGACGAGGACTTTCACCTTGTCGTAGGGCGTGGCCTCCAGGGCGGCGAACACCTGGTCGCGCGGCGGATAGACCGGCCCCTTGGCCCGCTCCTCCTCGACGAACTCGGTGAGCTCCTTGAAGTAGGGCTTCTGCAGCTCTTCGCCGAGGACGCCGCGCCAGGACTCGGGCAGCAGGTCGGTGTCGGTCACGTCAACAACCTCCGGTAGGTAATACGTTCTTCACCCGAGAACCTACCGGGGGCCACTGACAACGGGCCTCGCGAGCCCGGCCGGGGCCTACCAGCTGGCCTTGCGGTACAGCTCCCACATCTGCATGACCGTCTGCGGGTCCAGGGCGCGCTCGCCGCCGCCGATGTCCTCGCCCGAAGCGACGTACAGCTTGCCCTGCCACAGCGGCAGCAGCCGTACGTCCTCGACCAGGATCCGCTGGGCCCGTTCGAACTGCTTGCTGACCGCGCCACGGTCGCTCTCCTTGCGGGTCTGCGGCAGCAGCTGCTCGTTGATCTCACGCTTCATGTAGGGCATCCCGGTGATGCTGTCCTTGCCCACGAAGGGGGCGATGAAGTTGTCCGGGTCCGGGAAGTCCGGGAACCAGCCGCGGCCGAAGACGGGGTACTGGCCTTTGGTGAAGCCCTCCTGGAACTCCTTCCAGGGCTTGCTCTTCAGCGTGATCCGGAACAGTCCGGAGTCTTCCAGCTGACGCTTCAGCTCGTCGAATTCGGGGGCCGTGGAGGAGCCGTACCGGTCGGTCGTGAACCAGAACGTCATCGCGACGGGTTTGGTGATGCCCGCCCTGACGAGGATCTGCTTCGCCTTGGCCTTGTCGGGGTCGCCGTAGGCGTCGAAGAAGCTCGTGGTGTGTCCGGCGATGCCCTTGGGGACCATGGAGTACAGCGGCTCGGCCGTGCCCTGGTAGACCTTGGCGACCAGGGCGTCGCGGTCGACGAGCTGGGCGATGGCCTGCCGCACGGCCACGTTCCCGGCGGCCGGGTCCTCGGGGTTGAAGACCAGGAACCGGATGTCCGCGCCGACGGTCTCCACAATCTGCAGATCGCTGTCCTTGTCGTTGTTGTCTTCCAGATTGACGACCTCCTCGGCGGTGAGGCCGCGATAGATCGCGTCTATCTCGTTCTTCTTCAACGCGGCGACCACGGGGGCGGATTCCTTGAAGTACCGGATGGTCACGGCGTCGTTCTTACGGTTGGCGAACCCCTTGTAGTCCGGATTCTTCACCAGTTCGGCCCGGTTCCCCGGCTTGTACGCATCCAGGAGGTAGGGGCCGGATCCGGTGACCTTCCCGTCGTTGCGGATCTTGTGCTTCGCATAGTCGCCGGGCGCCACCAGCGACATCGCGGGCGTGGCGAGAATGAAGGGGAACGTGGCGTCCGGCTTGGTGAGATGGAAGACGACCATGTCGTCGCCCTTGGTCTCGACCCGGTCCAGCGAGCCGAGCATGCCGGCGGGGCCGCCCTTGACCTTGATGTCCGAGATCCGGTCGATGGAGTACTTCACGGCCTCGGCGTCGACTTTTTCGCCATTGGAGAACTTCAGGCCCTCGCGGAGTTTGCACCGATAGGCCGTGCTGGTCGTGTCGGTGAACTTGCACCATTCCGCGGCATCGGGCTCGGGGCTGGTGCTGCCGGTGGGGAAACTCACCAGGGTCTGGAAGACATTCCGCATCAATTCCCAGGAGTTGTCCCACGCCGCCGCCGGATCGAGGGTGGAGGGCTCACTGGTCGTACCGACGACTATCTTCTGCTCCACATTCGAGCCGCTGTCGGAAAGAAGTCCGCAGCCGGCCAGCAGGGAAAGGGAAGCAAGGACTGCAGCGGCCTGCAAACTGGCCCGGTAGAACACGTGAACGCTCCTCGATCAGCCATGGGTCGGCAGACCATACCGCAGCGCCCCGTCGGGTCAATCCACAGGCCCGACAGGGCACTTGAGTCAATAAGGCCCAAACCCGCTCAGGCTGTTCTCAGCCCACGCCCGCATTGAGGAAGATCCCGCCGTCGACCACCAGGGTCTGTCCCGTGATCCAGTCGCTCTGGCTCGACGTGAGGAACGCGGCAGCGCCGCCGATGTCCTCGGGGACGCCCAGCCGGCCGAGCGGATAGGCCGCGGCCGCCTCGGCCTCCCGGCCCTCGTACAGCGCCCGGGCGAACTTCGTCCTCACCACCGCGGGAGCGATCGCGTTGACCCGGACGACCGGCGCGAACTCGTGCGCCAGTTGGAGGGTCAGGTTGACCATGGCGGCCTTGCTCATGCCGTACGCGCCGACGAACGGCGAGGCGGAGATTCCGGCGACCGAGGCGATGTTGACGATCGCCCCGCCGTTCTCCTTCTGCCAGGCCTTCCAGGTCCGCTGGGCGAAGCCGAGCGCCGAGATCACATTCGTCTCGAAAACCTTGCGGGCGACGTTGAGGTCGAGGTCCGCCATCGGGCCGAAGACCGGGTTCGTACCGGCGTTGTTGACCAGGAAGTCGACCCGGCCGAACGCCTCCATGGTGCGCTCGACCGCAGCCGCCTGGTGCGCCTCGTCGTGCGCCTTGCCCGCCACACCGATCGCCCGGTCGGAGCCGAGCCGCTCGACGGCCTCCTTGAGAGCGTCCTCGCCGCGCCCGGTGATGCACACCCGGTCGCCGCGGGCCACGAGCGCCTCGGCGATGCCGTAGCCGATGCCCCGGCTCGCGCCCGTGATCAGCGCGACCTTCCCGCTGTCCTGCACAGTCATGATGTCCATAACCCTTCGGGTCAGTTCAGCGGTCCGCCGGCTACGTACATGACCTGGCCGGAGACGAAGCCGGCCTCGTCGCCCGTGAAGAAGGCGATGGCGTTGGCGATGTCCTCGGGCCGGCCGACGCGCTGCACCGGAATCTGGGTGGCGGCGGCGGCCTGGAACTCCTCGAAGCCCATGCCGATCCGGGCCGCGGTCTGCGCGGTCATCTCGGTGACGATGAAGCCGGGGGCGACGGCGTTGGCGGTGATGCCGAACTTGCCGAGCTCCTTGGCGAGGGTCTTGGTGAAGCCCTGCAGCCCGGCCTTGACGGCGGAGTAGTTGGCCTGGCCGCGATTGCCGAGCGCCGAGGAGGAGGAGAGCGAGACGATACGGCCGAACTTGGCGTCCACCATGTGCTTCTGGACGGCCTTGGCCATCAGGAACGCACCCTTGAGGTGCACGTTCATCACGGTGTCCCAGTCGGACTCGGTCATCTTGAAGAGAAGGTTGTCGCGGAGCACGCCCGCGTTGTTGACGAGGATCGTCGGCGCGCCGAGCTCGGCGGCGACCCGCGCGACCGCGGCTTCCACCTGGGCGCTGTCCGACACATCGCAGCCGACGGCGAGGGCGGTCCCCCCGTCGGCGGTGATCTTCTCGACGGTGTCCTTGCAGGCCGCCTCGTCGAGGTCGAGTACGGCGACGGCGCGGCCCTCGGCCGCCAGGCGTACCGCGGTGGCGGCGCCAATGCCCCGCGCCGCTCCGGTCACGATGGCGACGCGCTGCTCGGTGGTGGACATGCTTGGTTCTCCTCGCCCTTGGATCGCGGCTCAGCGGACGTCGGGGCGCTCCTGGCACGGAATCTTCGCGTGCGCGGAACCATCCCGATAACTGAGCAACCGCTTAGTACCTTCAGCAGACGAGACGCTAGAAGCCCTGGCACCCGGTGTCAACGGCTCACGGCCGCGGGGGCGCAT
>NZ_JBHVFF010000436.1:0-4838 GCF_042801895.1 Streptomyces sp. NPDC057543
CCAGTCGATCCCGCCCGCGGCATCCTCGGCTGCCTGGATGCGAGACAGCAGCATCTTCCAGGTTCCATCAGCTGACCAGCGACGATGCCGTTTATAGACCGTTTCCCACGGCCCGAACCGCTCCGGCAGATCCCGCCACTGCACACCCGTCCGCACCCTGTAGAGAACCCCGTTGATCACCCGCCGGTGATCACTCCACCGTCCCCCACGCGCACCACCAGGAGGTAAGAACGACTCGAGCCGATCCCACTCCGCATTCGTCAGATCCCCACGTCCCATGAAGCCAGCCTGCCCCCAACACCCCACCCACGTCCGGAGATCCGAGAAACAGTGCCTAATACTCCAGCCGGACTTCGGTGTATGCCCTGGTCAACGGCTTGAGCGTGGGGATTTTAGCGGGATGGTGCCGGGTGCGGGGCGGGTTCGCCCGGCCTGCCCTGCGAACGAGTGCTGTGGCTACTGGCGGCACTTTGACCGCGGCGTCGACGCGAGTGCAGCCTCAATAGGACCCCAGCGGCGAGGCAAGGGCCCCTTGGGGTGATCATCATGTGATGGACCAAGACTTGTGGGCGGTGCTTCCGGATGGGGAGCGCGATCAGTGGGAGTACGTGTCGGGGCAGGTACTTGGGCCATTGCGCTTTGGGATGAGCTGGACGGACTGCATCGCCGCCATGGCCAGGCACGGCTTCACCGAAGTTTCGGATGCGACCGAAGTGGGCTGGCGCGTCGCCGAGTTCCGCAAGCCGGAGCCGCACTCATGGCAGGCGGCGGTGAAGTGCTACTTCGACGTGGTCGACCGGGAACGTGTTCTGGAGTACGTACTCGTCGACGGACGCACAGGCCCACAGGTCACCTGCGAGGGGATCCGCCTGATCGGCCGTGTGCCGTCGGAAGTCGCTCAGGAGATGGAGGCGCACGCCGTTGCATACGAGACAGGCCTCAGATTCAGCTACGGCGGAGATGTCTTTTGTGACGGCTTCGAGATGGAGCCGGGCACACAGCGTGCTGGCGACAGCGTCGTGACCTGGGCATTTTTCTTCAGGGCAGGGGAAGACCACAGCACCGCCAGGGATGGCGCTCCTGCGGCGATCCGGCAGCACCGGTAGGCCGATTGCAGACCGCGTCGAGTTGCCGGCCGGGCCGCCTGCCGAGCCGCGTAATCTATGTCTCCACGACGCTTTCGCCGCCAGCCGTGGCAGTGGGCTCAGATGCGAACCAACAACACCAGGCTGGCTAATACTCAAGCCGAACTCTGGTGTATGTCCTGGTCAACGGCTTGAGCGTGGGGATTTTAGCGGGGTGGTGCCAGGCGCGGTGTGGGTTCGCCCGGCCTGTCCCGCGAACGAATGACCACGCCGTGTGTAGTGGTAGCGGCGGGGACAGTCATTGTGTGTGATCGATGACCTACCTGCCTCCGTGTGGGAACAAGGGCTGGAAGAACTTTTCTTTCGGATCGGGCGCCGCTTCCCCCGCGTCGAGCCCAGACGTCGGATGCGGGACTACGTGCGAGGTCTGCTTGGACCCGTGGGGCGCAAAAACTCGTGGCAACTGGCCGAGTTCGCCGGGCACTCCACCCCTGATGGGCTGCAGCACCTCCTGGCGAAGAGCCGCTGGGAGGCCGACGAGATACCGACGACCTGCAGGGTTACGTTGCCGAACACCTCGGCGCCGACGACGGCATCCTGATCATCGATGACACCGGCTTCGTCAAAAAGGGCATCACCTCAGCCGGGGTGCAACGACAGTACTCAGAAGCTGTTGTCTTTCCGGGGTTGAGGACTTCGTTTTCGCTGGTCGGGCATAGAGTCGGCGATCCCGTGGGAGTGGTGGCCTGTCGTGTCGTTGCTCCCGTGGAGGTCGTGGATGCCGTCGGTCGTGGGGCTGCTGGAACAGCGCGAGCTCGCTGCTCGCCGTCGCGCGGACGAGTTGCGGGAGGAGTCCGACCGTATCCAGGCTGAACTGGCCGTGGCCGAGCGGGACTGGGAGGAATGGGCCATTGCCCGCTCGCGGGTCGGCGAGGTGCTGGCCCCGGCGGACAAGACCGGTCATGGCCACGACCGGGCAGTGCCGGCCGCCGACGGGCAGGCCGAGCAGACGTCGTCAGTGCCGGGGGCGGTGAAGCCGAAGTCGCAGGTGCCGGTGTGGCGTGAGCAACTGGCCTGGTCGGTGCTGTCGGTGGACTACCAGCGCATCCTGCGGCTCCTTGCGGACCGGGGCCGGCTCGGACAGGGCCCGGCAACTTGCCAGGAAATGGCCGCGGGCTTCGGCATGGACGTGGTGCCGGCGCGGGTGGAGGCACTGCGGTCGAAGGCAAAACGCCTGGTGGCCCGTGGCTGGGCGGTCGAGTCGGCGCCGGGACGGTTCACGCTCGTCCGCGGCGTGAGTGGGCCAGGCGGCGGGTCATGAGCAGGATCATCGACCAGTAGATCACGGCTTCGGCGCTGGTGGTGCGGCGCTCGAAGTCGCGTGCCAGGCGGTGACTTTGCATCAGGCGGGCGAAAGGGCGCTCGACGATCCACCGCTTGGGCAGCACCACGAACTCTTTCTGATCGTCGCTGCGTTTGACGATCGCCGACACGAGGGCGAGCGTGGTCAGGAAGTGCTCGACGAGGAAGCCGGTGTAGCCGCATTCGGCCCAGATGAGGGCGATGCGGTGGAACGAGGCCCCCGGCCATCTGGTGTCGGGGGCCATCGGCGTTACGCCCGCCACAACCTCGTCGAGCAACTGCGCGCTGCCGGCCTGGGCACCTTGGCTGATCTCGGCTTCACCTGCCGGGACCACGATCCCGACGTCCCGGTGGTCGTCACCGGCTACAAGTCGGCCCGCACCGAGCCGCTCACGGCACGAAGAGGAGATCAACAAGCTGACCGCAAAGGAACGGCCGGTATGCGAGGGTCCCGACGGAAGTTCCTCATGTGTCGTCAGGGGACAAAGGGAGCGTCGTCACCGACATCCACGACCTCCACGGTGTCTCCGTTGCTGTCGGTTGCGACGCTGTGCGCGTCGCCCCGATCGGGAACGGGCGGAATGTCCGTACAGGTGCGCGGCTCAGGATCGACGGCGGCTTTGGCGCTGGGTACAGCGCCGCTCGCAAGCCCTACTCAGTAGTCAGTTTCAGCACAGGTGCTCGCGCGCGGCTTCCTGGCGAATATACGTGAACTTCCCCACATCTTGCCCCATTTGTGCGGTGAGGGAGTCCTGATCGCGTCGCGGGGCACCTTTGCAGAAGGTCAATCGCTCGCCGTCGAAAAGCATGTCAAAATCTGCCTTAGATGCTGAAATGACATTTCTCCTCCATTTCTCACCGGATTTGGTACCCGGGGCCTTGTCTAGGACGTCGTCCAGGTAGCGACGTTCCGCTTCGCTCATGGACTCACCATCGATACCGGCGACCACGTGAGGGCGAGGAGTCGATGTTCCCTCCGTTACCGAGGCGGGAGGAGAGCACGCTGCGAGCGCTACAAGAACAGCTATGAGAAAGATTCTGACGGTGCGCTTCATGCGACGGACGTTAACAGCGGCACGCGCATACGGTCACCACCCAGGCGTAGCGCCCTGAGAAGCTGTTGTCCTTCCGGACTTGAGGGCTGCGTTTCCGTTGGTCGGGCGTAGGGCCGGAGGTTTGGTGGGAGTAGTGGCCTGTCGTGCTGTCGCTCCTCGGGAGGTCGTGGATGCCTTCGGTGGTTGGGCTGTTGGAACAGCGCGAGCTCGCTGCTCGCCGTCGCGTGGGCGAGCTGTGGGAGGAGGCTGACCGCATCCAGGCGGAGTTGGCCGTGGCCGAGCTGGAATGGCAGGAGGAGTGGGTGGTCGCCCGCAGGCGGGTCGATACGCTGCTGGCTCCGGACGGCGGCGGCATCGCTGACACGGAGGTCACCCCTGATGTGTGGGATGTGGACGCGCAGCCGGCGTCCCGGGATGCGGTGAAGCCGAAGTCGCAGTAGCGCCGGCGCGGATTGAGGTGCTGCGGTCGAAGGCGAAATGCCTGGTCGCCGTCGCGCACGGCTGGCTTGCCAAGCTGGCGCCGGGCCGGTTCATGCTGGCTGCAGGCGCGGCCGGGCTAGGCGGCGCGTCATGAGCAACGTCATCGACCAGTAGATCACCGCCTCGGCGCTGGTGGTGCGGCGTTCGAAATCGCGCGCCAGGCGGCGGGTGCGCATCAGGTGGGCGAAGAACCGCTCTACGATCCACCGCTTGGGCAGCACCACGAACCCCTTCTGGTCGTCGCTGCGCTTGACGATCGCCAAGACCAGGGCGAGCGTGGCCAGGCAGTACTCGACCAGGCTGCCGGTGTAGCCGCCGTCGGCCCAGACCAGGGCGAGCCGGTGGTGCGCGTCGGTCACCTGCTCAAGCAGGACCTGGGCGGCGGCGCGGTCGCCGGTGTCCGCGGCGGTGACCATCACCGCAAGCAGCAGGTCGAGCGTATCGACCACGACATGCCGCTTGCGCCCGTTGATCAGCTTGCCGCCGTCAAAGCCGCGGCTGTCGGCCCCGACGACGGCATCCGCCTTGACGGACTGCGAGTCGATCACCCCGGCCGTCGGCTCCGCATCCCGCCCCTCCCCCTCGCGGACCTCGGCGCGCAGCCGGTCGTGGAACTCCTTGATCAGGCCGTGGTCGCGCCAGCGGCGGAAGAAGGCGTAAACGCGGTCCCACGGTGGGAAGTCGGCGGGCATCGCCCGCCATTTGATGCCGTTGTCGACCAGGTAGCGGATCGCATCAAGTATCGCCCGGTGGCAATACGCCTCCGGCTGCCCTCCCTGGCCGCGCATCCAGCCAGGCACCGGCAGCAACGGCTGGATGGCCGCCCACTCCGCGTCCGTCATGTCAGTCGGATAGC
>NZ_JBHVFF010000437.1:0-4835 GCF_042801895.1 Streptomyces sp. NPDC057543
CGACACCTCGAAGCATCAAGGGCGGCCGCGTCTCGTATGTCGCTGATCGATGCAGTTCAGCAGGTCGGGTGACCTGCGACGTTAAACGTCAAGCTCAGAACAGGCCCTAGCGGCCGGTGCGCTCCACCAGACATGTGGATGCGCGGAATGCTTGGATGAACTGCTGGGTTCTGGGCGAGCAATCCGCACCGATGGCGGGTGCTGAGGGACCTCGCCGGCCTGGTCGACCGACTGGGAGCGGTGGGTCTGCGCCGAGTGTGGCGGCATTCCGCCATGGCCGACATCCGCCCCACTCGGTCCGTTGATCCCGCCCGGACCCAACTGCGAGATTGGCCGGGCGGCTCAGGTGTTCTCGTGTCTGCGGGCTTGGCCGCACGGTGATGTCTCACTCCTTGGTTAGGAGCACGATGGCGCGAGGAAGACGAACAGGCGTGATTGCCACGGCGTCGGCCGTGTTGATCGCCGCGGCGCTGATTGCGCCTGCGGCCGCAGCCGCCGACCCGACCAGCCCGACTGGCTCCGAGATTGCTGGCGCGAGCAAGGTCGAACCCGCTGATCCCGACGGGCCACAGGGGCCGGGTCGGTCGCCCGTTGCTGGGCTCCACGACCGGGCCGGGCGCGACAACCCGGATTCGATCTACAAAGCGGGGAAGACCGACGGGTTCCAGCCGCTGACCGACGATTCGCTGTCGGATACTGCGGCCGAGAAGCTGGGCAACGCCGACACCAGGCTGCTGCAGCAGGCGCAGGCGTCGAAGAAGAAGTCTGTCACGGTGTTGATGCTGGCCCGGAAGGGCGCGACCGAGGACGTCGTCGCCGCGGTGGAGAAGGCCGGCGGGACCGTCGGGTCGGTGACCGGAAAGGTCGGCTACGTCCGGGCGACCGTCCCGACCGACAGCGTGACCACCTTGGCCGGCCTTCGGTCGGTCGCGGCGATCGACCTGAACCGGACGTACAAGCTCCCGGGCCCGGATCTGGGTGCCGCGGGTGCGAGGACGGCGGCAACGAAGGCCGCGCGGCCGACCGCGCCCGGCGCGAACACGCCCGCCGACAACCCGTACCTACCGATCAACGAGACCGGCGCCGAGGCCTTCGCCAAGGACAACCCGGCCTGGGACGGGCGCGGTACGGTCGTCGGCGTGCTGGACACCGGCGTCGACGTCGAGCATCCCGCGCTACAGACGACCAGCGACGGCAAGCCCAAGATTGTCGATTGGGTAACCGAGACCGATCCGGTCACCGACCGCGACGGCAGCTGGGTGCGGATGTCCACCACCAAGACGGGTCCGACGTTCAGCTACCTGGGCAAGACCTGGACGATCCCGGAGGGCACGTTCCAATTCGGCGTGTTCTACGAGAGTGCGACGGCCGGGAGCGACTTCGAGGGCGACCTCAACCGGGACGGCGACACCCTGGACTTCTACGGGGTTCTGTACGACCCGACCACACACAGGATCTGGGTCGACGGCAACAACAACCAGGACCTCACCGACGAGAAACCGATGGCCCCGTTCGCGGTCGACCGCCAGGTCGGCCACCTCGGGAGCGACGACCCCGCAACACCGCAGAACGAGCGCATCCCGTTCGTCGTCGAGTACCGCGACAACGTCGATCTCTCCCCGCTCGGCGGCAGCAACGTCGGCAAGACCGCGAACTACGTGTCTATCGGGTTGCCGGTCGCCTCGCACGGCACCCATGTGGCGGGGATCACCGCCGGCACGTCGATGTTCGGCGGCCAGATGCACGGCGCCGCACCGGGCGCGCAGATCGTGTCCGCCCGCGCCTGCACTTGGGACGGTGGCTGCACCCAGGCGGCACTGACCGAGGGCATGATCGACCTGGTCACCAATCGCCATGTCGACGTCGTCAACCTGTCCATCGGTGGGCTTCCCGCGTTGAACGACGGCTCCGACGTGATCGCCGCGCTCTACGACAAGCTGATCGACAACTTCGGCGTGCAGATCATCATCGCCGCCGGCAACGACGGCCTCGGCACCAACACCGTCAGCTCGCCGTCCGTGGCGGGCAAGGCCATCTCGGTCGCTGCATCCGTCAGCTCCGACACCTGGTGGGCCGGCTACGGGTCGAAGGTCGCCACCAAGCAGGGCATCTTCGGCTTCTCCTCCCGCGGGCCCGCTGAGAACGGGGCGCTGGCGCCGCAGGTGTCCGCGCCCGGCGCCGCCATCTCCTCGATCCCGATGTGGCTGTCCGGTGAAGCCGTCCCCGAGGCCGGGTATTCGCTGCCGGCCGGGTACGGCATGGCCAACGGCACCTCCATGGCGGCCCCGCAGGTCGCCGGAGCGGCGGCGCTGCTGCTATCGGCCGCCAAGGCCCATTCGCTGACGGTCAGCCCGGCGGCGCTGAAGACCGCCCTGACCGGCACCGCCGACCCGATCCCCGGCGTCCCGACCGTCGCGCAGGGCGCCGGCATCATCGACACCGTCGCGGCCTGGAAGCAGCTCAGCGCCGGCATCAACACCAATGAGCTCACTGTGTCGGCTCCCGTTTGCAGTTCGCTGTCCGGCCTGCTCGCGACTCCGAACACCGGCGTTGGCATCTACAACCGTTGTCTGCCAACGGAAGGCGGCCAGATGACCGGTGCGCAGAAGACCTACAAGGTCAGCGTCACCCGGACCAGCGGTGCCGCCGGGAACGTCGTGCACCGGATCGGTTGGATCGGCAACGACGGCACGTTCAGCGCCCGCGCGGCAATGCCCCTGCAGCTCGGAAAGGCGGCCGATATCACGGTCACCGCGACCGCGACGACCTCCGGCGTACATAGCGCGATCCTGACCATTGATGACCCGGCGACGGGCGGCATCGACCAGTTCGTCGCCGTCACCGTGCTGGCGACCAAGCCGCTGGCCAAACCCGACTACGCGGTCACCAGTTCCGGCACGCTCGGCCGAACCGGAACCACGTCGCTGCTGGTGCCCGTTCCCAAGGGCGTCGAAGCACTGCAGCTGACCCTGGGCGGGCTCGCCGACGGCAGCCAGGTCCGCGCATTGCCCATCGACCCCGACGGCATGCCCGCGGACTCCAACGCCAGTTACCACTGCTACACCAACTACGCCGACCCGGCGAAATGCAACGCCACCGCACGACCGGTGTACCGGCCCAAACCCGGCATCTGGGAGTTCGTGATCGAGTCTCGCAGGACGTCTCCGGTCGAACAGAACCCGTACACAGCGACGGTTTCGCTGCAGGGCATGTCGTTCGATCCGGGGACCGTCACAGTCGACAAGGTGACGATGAACTCGCCGACGAATGTCGGCTCGACGGGGACGAACACCTTTGGCCCCGCGATCGCCCACGTCGCAACTGGCGAGATCGGCGATGTCCGCAATTTGTTCTCGACGGTCTCGCAAGGCGAAATCACGTCCAACATGCTCTATGTTCCGCGTCAGACGACCCGGCTCGACGTGACACTGACGTCCAGAGAGGCTGCCGATCTGGACTTCTATGTGTATTTCAACGGCAGGCCGATAGATCAGAGCACCACGACCGGGGACTCGCCCGAGCACATCATCATCGATGATCCACAGCCGGGTACGTACTTCATCGTGGTCGCGGGAGTCGCCGTGCCCGAAGACAACGTCACGTTCGACTACCACCAAGAGATGTACTCAAAGGGCCTCGGCACGATCACGCCGAAATCCGACACGAAGTACACGGTTACCACGGGCCAGTCGATGCCGGTCGACGGGGCAATGATCGTCAGCGCTCGGCAGTTGACCAAGGATCCCACGGTCGGCCGAGTCCGAGTGGCCAACGAGTACGGCACGATCATCGGGGCGGCGGACGTCACGATCGCCACTGTCGATGTCCCCAAACTCGATCTGGTCGCGTGGAGTCCGCCATTCGTCGGCGCGGCTCTCAATGAGAGCGGCGTAGTCGCGGGGGATCGCCAGTACAACGCCAGGATGACGCCGACCATCTGGACGGCCGCCGACGGGTTCACCAACCTGGATCTTGCCGGGGGCAGGTACGGATCGGCTCTGGACCTGAATGACGGCCAGATCGCCGTCGGTATCGCGACGGACAGTGCATTGCATTATCTTCCCGCCCAATGGGCCAAGGATGGATCGCTCACCGTGCTCGGCGTCCCGGATTGGCGGCCCTATTCCAGCGGCTACGCGACCGCCGTGAATAACAAGGAGGTGGTCACCGGATTCTCCGAAGCAATCGTCAAGGAGTCCGACGGTAAGAACCACAGCTACAGTGACGGGTTCGTGCGGACGCCGGATGGGACGTTCAGCAAGCTGGCCCACCTGTCCTCGGATCTGACGGTAACCCAGCCGCGCGCCATCAACGATGCCGGAATGATCGTCGGTGCCTCGCACACCGATGACCATGTGCCGCACGCGGTCGCCTGGGATGCGACGTCAGGTGCTATTCAGGATCTCGGCACGCTTCCGGGACAGCATTCGGCCCAGGCGAACGATGTGAACGCCTCCGGGACTGTCGTGGGAACCAGCGGTGACGACGCGTTCGTGTGGACCAAGGCCGGCGGAATGCAGCGCCTTGCCGACTACGGATACAACGCGACCGGCGAGAAAGTCACCGACGACGGGTGGATCCTCGGAACTGTCGAACTTTTCCCGGACGTCGCGGTGTCGGCGATGTGGGACCCGCAGGGACGGCTCTGGGATCTGTCCGGCATGGTGCCGCTCTCTGCCGGTGATCGATTCACGCCGACCTACAGCTTCGACATCAACGATCACCACCAGCTCATGGTCTATGGCGAGGGCGGCCCGAACGCCGCCTGGTCCAGCTCGGTGATGCTGAGGATCCCGGCAGGTCTGGGCAACTAGGCCCCGGCGCCACCTCGTCCC
>NZ_JBHVFF010000438.1:0-4825 GCF_042801895.1 Streptomyces sp. NPDC057543
CAACTGTCCGTTGCCCGCCCCGGCCGGTGTCCGTACGCGTGGAGAGTGCCTTGGCGGCCGCCGTCACCAGCCGCGGGCGCGCCACTGCGGCAGCTGCGGGCGCTCGTCGCCGAGTGTGGTGTCGTGACCGTGGCCCGGATAGACCCAGGTCTCGTCGGGCAGGTGATCGAAAAGCTTGGTCTCCACATCGTGGAGCAGGCTCGCGAAGGCCTCGGGGTCCTTGTGGGTGTTGCCGACTCCGCCGGGGAAGAGGCAGTCCCCGGTGAACAGATGCGGAGCGCCGTGCGGGTCGTCGTAGATCAGCGCGATGGAGCCCGGCGTGTGACCGGCGAGATGACGGGCGATCAGGCCGACCCGGCCCACCCGGATCGTGTCGTTGTCGTCGACCATGACATCGGTCGGGACCGGGATGCCCTCGGCGTCGTACCGCCCGGCGAACGTACGCGCGCCGGTGGCCGCCACCACCTCGCCGAGCGCCTGCCAGTGGTCGCCGTGCCGATGGGTGGTGACGACGGAGGCGATGCCGTCGTCACCGATCAGCCGTAGCAGGGTCCCGGCCTCGTTGGCCGCGTCGATCAGGAGCTGCTCGCCGGTGGCCCGGCAGCGCAGCAGATAGGCGTTGTTGTTCATCGGGCCGACGGCGACCTTGGAGATCATCAGATCCGTCAACTCGTGTACATCCGCACGTCCGCCGACCTTGACCGCTCCGCTGTACGTCATACGACTCAGCCTATAGCGGGGGTAGTGCGGGAAGGGGTCCGCCTTCGACGGCCAGCGCCGACCCGTCGCGGCGTCCGCAGAGCCAGCCGAGCAGCTCGGGAGCTGTGCCGCGGACCACGACAGGGCCGCCTTCCGCGCCGCCGCCCGTGGTCCAGGACCGGCCGTCGTCCGCGGCCACCGCCGTGGACGCGACCTCCGGGTGCCGGTCGAACCGCTCGGTGAGGAAGTCGATCTCCCGGCCGACGAACTCTTCGGGAAGATCCTCCAGCTCGTAGCCGATGCCCAGGTCGACATGGTGCAGCTCGACCTCGACGCGACGGCGGAAGGGGATCCGGGAGGCCGAATCCGTCACGCCGTTGCGCAGCGTGACCGTACGGGACCAGTCCGCGGGGGCCGAGGCGGCATCCATGAAACGGGCCGCGCTCCCTGCCAGGTCGGCCAGCTGCTCGACCCTCGGCCGGCATGAGCCGCGCTCGATGTCGCGGTCGCGGGTTTCGCTGTCTGCGTACATGGGTCGGCCCTGGAGAACATTTACGATCGCGTCGGCGTTACGACAGAGGTGTGCAACGACATGGCCCCGGCTCCAGCCCGGCAATCGCGACGGCTGGGCGAGCGCGGCATCGTCCAGTTTCCCGGTGGCGCTGAGCAGTCGATCAGTCGCTTCACGTACGGCGTCCAGGTCGTGCGCATGATCAATCATGGTGCCGAGCCTAGCTCCGCCACTCAATCGGGTGAAGGAGTCGGCAGCCGTCCGTAAATCGAATGCGCGTGCTATACGCTCGGAGTCGAAAGCTTCGTACATCGCTGTGGCGCCCCCCGTACCCTGGGACAGCGGCTCAGTTCCCCCATTTCTCTCTAGAAAGGTGCGGACCGGCGTGGCCGACCGTCTCATCGTCCGTGGCGCTCGCGAGCACAACCTCAAGAACGTCTCGCTCGACCTCCCCCGCGACTCCCTCATCGTCTTCACCGGGCTTTCCGGGTCGGGCAAGTCGTCTCTCGCGTTCGACACGATTTTCGCCGAGGGCCAGCGGCGCTACGTGGAGTCCCTCTCCTCGTACGCCCGCCAGTTCCTCGGCCAGATGGACAAGCCGGACGTCGACTTCATCGAGGGCCTCTCGCCCGCCGTCTCCATCGACCAGAAGTCGACCTCGCGCAACCCGCGCTCGACCGTCGGCACCATCACCGAGGTCTACGACTACCTCCGGCTGCTCTTCGCACGGATCGGCAAGCCGCACTGTCCGGAGTGCGGCCGGCCCATTTCGCGCCAGTCGCCGCAGGCCATCGTCGACAAAGTGCTCGGCCTGCCCGAGGGCAGCCGTTTCCAGGTGCTCTCGCCGCTGGTGCGCGAGCGCAAGGGCGAGTTCGTCGACCTCTTCGCCGATCTGCAGACCAAGGGGTACAGCAGGGCCCGGGTCGACGGCGAGACCATCCATCTCTCCGAGCCGCCCAAGCTGAAGAAGCAGGAGAAGCACACCATCGAGGTGGTCATCGACCGGCTCACGGTGAAGGACAGCGCCAAGCGCCGGCTGACCGACTCGGTCGAGACCGCGCTCGGGCTCTCCGGCGGCATGGTCGTGCTCGACTTCGTCGACCTGCCCGAGGACGACCCCGAGCGTGAGCGGATGTACTCCGAGCACCTCTACTGCCCGTACGACGACCTCTCCTTCGAGGAGCTGGAGCCGCGCTCCTTCTCCTTCAACTCGCCCTTCGGCGCCTGCCCCGACTGCACGGGCATCGGTACGCGCATGGAGGTCGACCCGGAGCTGATCGTCCCCGACGAGGACAGGTCGCTCGACGGGGGCGCGATCCACCCCTGGTCGCACGGCCACACCAAGGAGTACTTCGGCCGGCTGATCGGCGCCCTCGCCGAGGCCCTCGGATTCCGTACGGACATCCCGTGGGCCGGGCTGCCGCAGCGCGCCAAGAAGGCCCTGCTCTTCGGCCACAAGATCCAGACCGAGGTCCGATACCGCAATCGGTACGGGCGCGAGCGCGCCTACACCACGCCCGCCTTCGAGGGGGCGGTGCAGTTCGTCAAGCGGCGGCACTCCGAGGCCGAGAGCGACTCCAGCCGGGAGCGCTTCGAGGGCTACATGCGCGAGGTGCCCTGCCCGACCTGTGAGGGCACCAGGCTGAAGCCGATCGTCCTCGCGGTCACGGTGATGGAGAAGTCCATCGCCGAGGTCTCCGCGATGTCGATCAGCGAGTGCGCCGAGTTCCTCGGCCGGATGAAGCTGAACGCGCGCGACAAGAAGATCGCCGAACGGGTGCTGAAGGAGGTCAACGAGCGGCTGAGGTTCCTGGTCGACGTCGGCCTCGACTACCTCTCGCTGAACCGTGCCGCGGGCACGCTGTCCGGCGGCGAGGCACAGCGCATCCGGCTGGCCACCCAGATCGGTTCCGGCCTGGTCGGCGTGCTGTACGTGCTGGACGAGCCGTCCATCGGCCTGCACCAGCGGGACAACCACCGGCTGATCGAGACCCTGGTCCGGCTCCGCGACATGGGCAACACGCTCATCGTCGTCGAGCACGACGAGGACACCATCAAGGTCGCCGACTGGGTCGTCGACATCGGCCCCGGCGCCGGTGAGCACGGCGGCAAGGTGGTCCACTCCGGATCGCTCCGGGAACTGCTGGGCAACGGCGAGTCGATCACCGGCCAGTACCTGACCGGCAAGAAGTCGATCGTGATGCCCGACATCCGGCGCCCCGTCGACCCGACGCGCACCCTCACGGTGCACGGTGCCCGGGAGAACAACCTCCAGGACATCGACGTCTCCTTCCCGCTCGGCGTGCTCACGGCCGTCACGGGCGTCTCGGGCTCCGGAAAGTCGACGCTGGTCAACGACATCCTCTACACCCACCTGGCACGCGAGCTGAACGGTGCCAAGTCGGTCCCCGGCCGGCACACCCGGGTCGACGGCGACGACCAGGTCGACAAGGTGGTGCACGTCGACCAGTCGCCCATCGGCCGTACGCCCCGGTCCAACCCGGCCACGTACACCGGCGTCTTCGACCACGTCCGCAAGCTGTTCGCCGAGACGATGGAGGCGAAGGTGCGCGGCTATCTGCCGGGCCGCTTCTCCTTCAACGTCAAGGGCGGCCGCTGCGAGAACTGCTCCGGCGACGGCACGATCAAGATCGAGATGAACTTCCTGCCGGATGTGTACGTCCCGTGCGAGGTCTGCCACGGAGCGCGCTACAACCGGGAGACGCTGGAGGTCCACTACAAGGGCAAGTCCATCGCCGAGGTGCTGGACATGCCGATCGAGGAGGGCCTGGAGTTCTTCGAGGCCGTCCCGACGATCGCCCGTCACCTCCGTACGCTCCACGAGGTCGGCCTCGGATACGTCAGGCTCGGCCAGTCCGCGCCGACACTCTCCGGCGGTGAGGCACAGCGGGTGAAGCTCGCGAGCGAGCTCCAGAAGCGCTCCACCGGCCGGACGGTCTACGTCCTGGACGAGCCGACCACGGGGCTGCACTTCGAGGACATCAGCAAGCTCATCAAGGTGCTCTCCGGGCTGGTCGACAAGGGCAACTCGGTGATCGTCATCGAGCACAACCTCGACGTGATCAAGACCGCGGACTGGGTCATCGACATGGGCCCCGAAGGGGGTAACGGCGGCGGTCTCGTCGTTGCCGAGGGAACCCCGGAGCAGGTCGCCGGAGTTCCGGCCAGCCACACCGGCAAGTTCCTCCAGGGCATCCTCGATCCGGACCGGGTGAGCGAAGCCGCGGTGCCGGCGGCCCGCAAGCCGGCACGGAAGGTGGTGGCGAAGAAGGTGGTCGCCGCGAAGTCGACCCCGGCCAGGAAGACGGCCACGGCCAGGACGAGCGCGGGTCAGGCCGCCAAGTCGGCCACGGCAAGGACCGACAGGGCGGCCGCCGCGAAGAAGCCCGCGGCGAAGAAGGCGACCCGCGCGCGCAAGGCCTGACGGGCCACCGCCCCGAACAGGGTGGTGGCTTCGACAGGCGACCCGTGCGCGCAAGGCCTGACGGCCCGCGCGTTCAAGTGGCGGCCCCCGGAGCCCGGGGGGCGCCCCCTCGGTCGGTACCGGGGTGGTACGCCCGGAAGGGCCCCCCCCCACACCCCAACGCCCCGCGC
>NZ_JBHVFF010000439.1:0-4796 GCF_042801895.1 Streptomyces sp. NPDC057543
GGGCCGGAGGCTGATGCCTCCGGCCCTTCGCCTATGAGCGGGAGACATCCTCGCCCCGGGCGGCAGCCGAGTCCTCGAGGATGCGGCCGGATGGCGGGACCGCCTGTCGACTGTGGTGGCCGCCCCTGCCGACCGCGGCGATCTGCCAGCCGCGTTCTCCGCCCCGGCGGCATCGTCGCCCGGGCCGCCGCCCCGGGCCTGCCCGCGGACGTCCCAGCTCTGGCGACCGCGCTGCGCACCTGGCTCGGCGAACGCACACACGTATGACGAACGGCCAACAAGGTGAACCTGGTCAACTTGAAGGCAGGAAAGGCACCGGACAACGCAGAGGGGAGGTCTGATTGTGTGCGATCCAATCTGACGGTCGGTTCGGTACAGATCTGCCCTGATGCTGCCGAAGGGCCATCCCGCCTCCGCACCGGCAAAATATCCGAGGAGCAGGAACGACGATGGCGCCCGATCCGACAATCGCCCAGGTGACCATGACCCTGGCTGCCCTTGCAGCCACCGGGGCCACCCCCCGTCCGTCCGGGGAAACCCCGGAGCATCAGACCGAGCGAATCATCTCCGGCATCGACGCGCAACTGAGCGATCCCAGCCTTGCGACTCAGGGCGCGTGGAAGCTGGTGTGGCTCGCCCTGAGCGAGGCCAACGCCAATATGGCCTACATCGCGCAGAGCACCAACGGCTCGAACGAGTTCGCCGTGGTCGCTCGCGGAACGGACGCCGATCTGACCGACATCCTTGAGGACCTCGAGGTCGGCACAGTCGTCCCGTTCCCCGAAAGCGGATCGCCGAAGCCCATCGCCGTTTCCAAGGGGGCGATGGATGCGTTCAAACGGGTTGTCAACGCCCGCTCGATCGCCTCCCCCTCCCCGAACGTCACGCTCGCTCAGGCGCTCGCCGCCGTACTCAAGTCGGCGCCCTCCTCGCCGCAGCCGACCGTCTATCTGACCGGTCACAGCCTGGGTGGTTGCATCGCCACCATGCTCGCGCCGTACCTGCAGGCACAGACCTGGCCGAAACAGCCGAAGTTCGCGGTGATCACCTATGCCGCTCCCACCGCCGGTGTGCAGAGCTTCGTCGACTACTTCGACTCCGTGCCGTGGGTCATCGACGAGCGCCAGAACAACGCCTACGACCTGGTGCCGCACGCGTGGGCCGATCTCGACACCACCGCCGGCTGGTACCCGAGCCCGGGTCCGCAGGCGACCGAAGAAGTGAAGCTGCTCATCGGGGCGATCTCCAAGCGCACCAAAGGTAACGTCTACGTCCAGCCCGGCACGCTCTGCCTGATGAACACCGGCTACACGAGCCTTGCCAAGAACCTGGTCAACAAGACCACCCAGGACTTCCTCGGCCAGGTCGCCTTCCAGCACGCCAACTCCACCTACCTGGACCTGGTGGGGGCGCCTGCCGTCCCTTCCGGGCCGGTGGTGACCGACGTGACCCCCACCTTCGGTGGACCAGGCGACACGGTGACCATCAACGGCACCGGCTTCAGTCCGGACAGCGTGGTCGACTTCGGCCACTTCGCCTGCACCAAGCGCGACATCGACCCCTCCGGCATCAGGATCAACGCTCAGGTCCCCAACGGAACCGGCGTCGTCCACGTCCGCGTCACCAACACCCTCGGCACCTCCCCGGCCGTCGCGATGGGGCAGTTCGCCTATGGCGGACCTGCACCTGTGGTGGTCAGTGCGGTCAGCCCGACCAGCGGAAAGGTCGGCACCCCGGTCACCATCAGCGGCTCGGGCTTCGCCGATGGCGCCACCGTGCACTTCAAGGACAAGGCATCCGATTCGGTCAAGTTCGTCTCCACCGGCCAGATCACCGCAACCGCGCCCGGTCAGCTCGACGACCACCAGACGGTCGACATCACCGTGACGGTCGGCAAGGCCACCTCTCCCACCAGCCCGGCCGACGAGTTCACCTACACCGGACGGTAGCGTCCGCACGCCCTGTTCCCGCGGTGGCCCTTCGAGCCGCCCCGGGCCCTCGCCGCCGACCGGTCGAACCGTGCCCGGGCGAGGGATCGCCGCAGGACCGCGCCGTCTCGGAGCATCGCGAAGAGCACGTCGATGCGGCGCCGGGCCAGGCAGACGATGGCTGCGACGTGGTGTTTGCCTTCGCTGCGTTTCTTGTCGTAGTAGGCGCGTGACTCCGGCTGCGACAGCGACGCGAAGGCGGCGAGGTAGAAGGCTCTCTTGAGCTGCGGCATGGTGCGGGCGGCGTCCGCGATGATCGACGCGTCGCGTGCGTCGGTCTTGGCCTCACCCGGATAGAGATCAGCTGTCCGCCGCATCGTCAGGCCTGGCAGATAGGCGACGCGGCAGCCCGCATCGCGAGCCACGGCCAGTGGCAGCGCGCCGATCGAGGCCGGCTGATCCACGACCACAAGTACCGTGCCGTGTTTGGCCTGCAGCTTCGTGAACAGCTCGCGCAGTCGCGGCTCGTTGTCGGGCAGCGATTTGTCGAAGACCTACGAGGTCTCCACCTTGAAGGCCGTTTGAGTGACTGGAGCGTCACCTTCCGTACGCGGACACGCGGCGTGTGGTGCGATGCCCACGTGAAATCCGGGGGTCGGGCTCGGAAAGTGACGCCCGCCCTGGATCCGTGGACGATTGAAGGGAAGCCCATGGTGCTCCGCGCGCTGGCCGCGACTGGTGTTGCCGTATCATTGTTCGGCTCGTCGGCCTTCGGCGGCAACCCGCCCCCGCCGTCGGGCCGGATCGTCATCGACACGGTAGCGGTCAACGGTTCAGGCTGCCCGGCGGGGACGGCCGCCGTGGCTGTGTCCCCCGACAACACCGCCTTCACCGTCACCTACAGCAACTACCTCGCCCAGGTGGGGCCCGGCTCGGCGCCGACCGACCGGAAGAAGAACTGTCAGCTCAACCTGCTCGTGCACGTCCCCGGTGGCTACACCTACGCGATCGTGTCCGCCGGCTACCGCGGCTTCGCGTCACTGGCGCCGGGTGCGTCCGGGACGCAGCGGGCCAGCTACCACTTCCAGGGCAACGCCCACACCACCAACTCGACCCATCGCTTCAAGGGCGGGTTCAGCGGCAACTGGCAGACGACCGACACCGTGGACGTCGCCGCCCGGGTCTTCGCCCCCTGCGGGGAGGAGCGCAACTTCGACATCAACACTGAACTGCGGGTCGAGCGCGGCACCTCGAGCCCGAGCGCCACCAGCTTCATGGAGATGGACTCAACGGACGGCAGTATCAAAACCGTGTACCACATGGCCTGGAAGCGGTGTCGGTGATCTCCTGGCGCTGCGATCGGCGGGCCAGTTCCTCAGGTGCCTCCCAGGTCTGTCCCCCAGACGCTGGGGGTCTGGGAGACAGTGGAACGTGAGGTCGTTCCGCGCCAGGGCGGGCTGTGCGAATGCCGCGCTACGACCAGGCGCGGGCGAGGAACTCAGCGAGGGCACCGGCGGTTTCGGGCTCGGTGGTGGCGATCCTGGCCGCGAACGCCAGCGGGTCGACGTCGGCACCGGGGACCAGGCGGGCGAGTTCGGCAAAGCAGCGCGGCGTGCGCGAGGACCGGCGGCGTCATAAGGCCGGCGGCCTTGCGGGCGGCCGGGTCGCGGTAGTGCCGGAGGTGCGCGGCCAGGGCGTGGGCGAGCCAGCCGTCGACGTACCCGCCCGCACGCCGGGTGAGTTCGTCGCGCACGGTTTCGTCACCGTCGCGGGGCTCGGCTTGCTCCAGCGTGCCCAGTTCGCGCAGCTCTGCTTCCCGGGCGGCGGCCGCGGCTTCGGAGGCGAGCTCGGCCTGGACGACGTCGTCGGTGTCCGGGTCGTAGAGGGTGCCCGGGGCCGAGGCGGCTCCCACTCCGCGAGCTCCGCGCGGCCGCGGTCGTCGTTGGCCAGGTGCTCGTGCCGCGAGTCCTGGCGCGTCGGCACCTACGGAGCCCCTCGGGCGCCGAGTTCGTCCAAGACCAGGCCGTGGAGTTCGCCCCACACCCGGGCCCGGCTCCACTCCGTGAACCGCCGGTGCACGGCCGGCCCGGACGGGCCAAAGATCGGCGGCAGTTGGCGCCACGTAGAGCCCGTTGTGGCCACGAATACGATGGCCGCCAGTACCTGCCGGTCCCCGTACCGGCGTCGGCGAGCGATCCCGGCCCTGCGCGCCTTGCTGCCTGCCTCCGTCACGCAGGTCGGCGTGAGCCGTGCCCCTTTTGCTCCTCGTCAGGGCAACCTGTTCGTCGTGTACTCGCCGAGTGGCGATGCGCTGCCGCTGGGCACGCTCAAACGCGACGCTCTGGACGCACTGGGGCCCGGTTCCTTGGCGGAGAGCGTGGGGCAGGGGTGGATCGGGGGTGCCGCCATGCTGTCCTCCCAGTTGCGGTGGGTGACCTTGCTCGGCGTTGCGGGAGTGGCCCTGGTGGCGCTGGCGGCAGGGTTGAACTGTCTCGCCGAGGTCGTGCGTTTCGCCCGTTCCATCGCCCCGGTCTCCGTGGTGAGCGGCAGCCGACGGGTGTACGCGACCGTGGCCGCGTGGACCCTCGCCGTGCCCCTCTGCGTCGCCGCGGCCCTGGGCGCGCTCAGCGCGGTCTGGGTCACCCTGCCCTACACCACCCCGCCGCGGAACGGGGAACTGCCGCCACAGATGCTGACCGCGGCAGTGGCGGTGCTGTGCGTGCTGGCGGTGACCGTGGCGAGCCTGGCAGCCCTCAGCGCGGTCCGGGAGTCGAGGCGCTGGCGGCCTCGGCATGATTGAGCGGGCCCGCTTCGTCGGGCTCGCCGCCAACTGAGCAACGTACGCGGGAGGGTCCCGCCGCACACCGA
>NZ_JBHVFF010000440.1:0-4776 GCF_042801895.1 Streptomyces sp. NPDC057543
GCCGGTTTACGGGCGCCACCACCGCGACACGACGATCGACGGCGGGTGATACGGCTGCTACGCCTTGGTGCGGCCTGACGCCGGGGACGGTGGCGCGTCCCGTTCGGGGCCGATGGGGCTCCGGCTCCAGGGGGTGGCCCCGTTGGCGTCGGGGGCCAGCGGGGTGAACCGGGCCGGGAGCGCGGTGAGCGTCCGGTAGACCGCCCCGGGGCGGTAGGTCAGCTCGTCGGCGGGTACGTCCAGTTCGATGTCCGGCAGGTAGGTCAGGAGCCTCTCGATGGCGGCGGTGGCGATCAGCGTGGCGACGTCACGGGCGGGACACGCGTGCGGCCCCGCGGCGAAGGCCAGGTGTGCCTTGGTCCCGGAGCGATAGCCGTCCGCCGGCAGGCCCGAGTGGGGGCAGGTGTTGGCGGCGGCGTACGACACCATGACGGGTGAGCCGGCCCGGATGGGGGTGCCGTGGAAGGTCACGTCCTTCTTGGGGAAGTGGACGCTGTAGTTGGCCAGCGGCGCGTCGTGCCACAGTGCGTCATCGATGGCGTGCTGGATGGGCAGGCTCCCGGTGGTCAGGGTGCCGAAATAGCGGTCGTCGCTGAGCATGCGGACGAGCGTGTTGGCGATGAGGTTGCACAGTGGCTCGTTCCCGGCGCCGAGGGTGATGAGGATCTGGTGGACGGCCTCTTCCTGGCTCAGCCCATTGGGATGATCGATGAACCAGGAGGTCAGATCGTGGCCGCGTTGTGCCGCCTTGGTCCCGTAGAGGGTTTCGAGGTAGGCATTGAACGACTGCCCGCCCGCCGCCTGGATCTCCGGATCGCTGTCCATCATCGCCCCGAGCGCCCACACCAGCCGCGGGCCCTCCTCGTCCGGCATGCCGAACAGTGCGTTGAAGAGCATCAGGGGCAGCCGCTGCGCGTACTGGCCAACGAGGTCGACCGTGCCGGTATCAGCGAATTCCTGGAGCAGTGTGTCGGCGTAGCGGAATGTCAGGACACGCACGTCATGGGGATCCAGGAGACCGAAGCTGTCCGTGATCACCCGGCGCAGGTGCGCGTGTTCCTCGCCGTCGGCGTAGAACAGACTCGGCCGCCACTCCACCAGGGGCCGGATCGGGCTGTCCTGCGGTACCTGTGGCAGCCAGCTCCGGGTGTCCTTGGTCCACGTATCGGTGTCCTGGAGGAGGTCGAGGGCGGCCCGGTAGTCGGTGACCAGGTTGACCACGACACCGGGGGCCACCTCGGCAACGCCGACCGGCCCTTGCCGGCGCAGCAGTTCATAGCTGCGCTGCGGGTTCGCGGCGTGTTCGGCGCCGTGCAGGGACACGGGTGCTTCGGCTGGTGTGAGCGTCACGAGGCTTCGACTCCGGCAACGGATATGGAATGGGCGGTCAGTTGGATGAGGGCTTTGAGGCCGCTGTTCTTCTCTCGGGCGTCACAGGTGACCAGTGGTGTCTCCGGGGCGAGGTCGAGCTTCGAACGGATGAGCTCCAAGTCGTATGTGGGTGAGTCAGGGAAGACATTGACAGCGACGGCGTACGGCAAACCGCGCTCCTCGATGAGTTCCATCACCTCCCAGGAGTCTTTGAGCCGCCGGGTGTCGACCAGGACGAGGGCACCGAGTGCTCCGTACGCGATGCCTTCCCACAGAGGAAGGAAGCGGCGCTGCCCGGGAGTTCCGTACAGGTACAGAACGATTTTGTCGCCCGGCAGGGTCAGACGGCCGAAGTCGATGGCGACCGTGGTGGTGGTCTTGTCACGCAGGACGTCGTGGCTGAGGTCATCGGTAGCGACCGCCGCGTTCGTCATGACCTCGTCGGTGTGCAGGGTCGGAATCTGCGACAGCGACTTGACTACGGTCGTCTTGCCGATACCGAGCGGGCCGGCAACGAGGATCTTGATCCTTCGGTGTTCCCCCTCGGGCAGGTAGACGGGAGGCGGGCTAGGCGGCAAGGAGAGCGTGGAGTCCACTCAGAACCTCTTCCAGGACTTCTTTCGACGGTCGGCCATCGTTCGACGCGCGCAGGGCGTCCGGAATGGGGACGCTGGCTTTTAACTGACCGTCACTGACAAGTTGTTCGGCGAGCACCAGAGTCACGCTGACCGGGAGGCCGAGATAGCCGGCCAGTTCGACGACGCTGAGAGACCCGCCGGTGAGCAGTTCGACCACGCGCTGGTGCACCGCCGTGTGGTACCTGGCCAGCGGCAGACCGCTGGCACGCAGAGCGGCCAGCGAATCGAGGGTGCCCGGCAGGCCGGCGCCGGGGCTGGTTCCGGTCGCGAGGTAGGCCGGCAGCAGCCGCCGCTGTTCCTGGCCGCGGCTCATGACGCCCCGTCGCCGGTACGGGCGGGAACGGACATGATCTGTTCCCCGAGTTTCATTGCCTGGCGGGCCATGGTGGCCGCGACCACGCCCATGGGCATGTCCTCGTCGCCGGCCGCCGCGATCAGGGTGTTGGTTCCTTCGCCGACCGGCATGACCATGTAGGTACCCCGGTCGTTGTGCGAGGTGACGGTCGTGAGCGGAGTGCTCGGAGGGGCTCCCAGAACGGCGTTGGTGGCGGCGCGGGAGGCGGAGTGCAGCGCGGCAGTCATCGCACCGATGCCGTCTGCCTCGTCCTTGGTGAGGTTCTCGGAGGTGGCCTGGACCATCCCGTCGAGAGTCATGGTCAGGGCGTGCCGGACACCGCGGATCTCGGTGATGGGCTTCAGGACCCAGGTGGAGGGGCCGGTCTCTTCGCGGGCTTCAGGCATGGTCACAGTGTGTGCTCCGAATCGGTGACGGACCGGCCGCTGGTGAGGCCGCTTTGGAAATCGCTCCAGATGGCACCGGTGTTCTCCGGGTCCAGGGGGCGGGGCGCTGCTGCGGCGGCGTCCTCAGGGGTGGCTGTCGCTGAGAAACGGCGGCGGCGCTGCGGCAGCTGTGCCGCGGCGGTCGGCGCGGGAGAGTGCCCGGGCCCGGGAGAGTGCTCGGGCGAGGGCGCGGGCGCGGGTGAGCCGGCAGGGGCGGGCCGCTTGTGGGCCTGCGGCGCCACGGCGGGTTGGGGAGCCATGACCGACGGAGGAGTGGCGTTTTCGTCGATCGAGGTCAGCAGGTTCTCGGGAACTGACACCACAGCGCGCACCCCGCCATAGGGAGAGGAAGTGTCGATGGAGACGTGCAGGCCGTAGTCGGCGACGAGACGGCCGATGGCGGCGAAGCCCATGGACGGCGGGTCACCGAGCTCGAGGAGCATCACTTCCTGCTGTTCACCCGATATCAGACTTCGGCCGCGGGCGAGCGCTTCCGAGGTCATGCCCTTGCCGGCGTCGTCGATCGTGATGCACACACTGCCGTTGCCGGTCTGGATCAAGCCCACGTCCACCATGAGGTCGTCACGGGAGTGCTCCAGCGCGTTGGCCATCAGCTCCGCGCAGACCACGGCAACAGGCTCGGCCGCGCGCCCGACCACACCGATGTTGGAAAGGCCCAGCCGGGAAACGATGTTGATGCGGTCGAAGCCGCGCAGCCGGGAGGAGGCGCCACTGACGACCTCGCTCACATAGGTGTCCTTGCGGACGTGACCCGGCCACCCTCCGCACACGATGGCGGACCTCTGCGTGAGGCGCAGGTTCTGCTCATTGAGGTGGTCGGACTCGAGCAGGCTCTGCGTCAGACGGGGCGGCGCGCTGAACTCGTGCTGCAGACCCACGATATTCGTCTGCAACCGGTAGGAAAGGGCCTGGGACTCCTGAGTTGCGCCGCGCAGGGCAGCCCGGGCAGCGGCGTCGATGCGGCGCCTCTCCTTGAGGACGATGCCGGAAACGGCCTCGGGCAGGGCGTCGAGGAGCCGTGCAGCCTCGGATCCCGCGAGGTTCTTGTGCAGCGGTCCGGGGACGGGGTGATGAGAGCTGATCAGGTGCAGTGCGAGAGCGGGAAGCCGCTCGGAGACGAGGTGACGCACTTCGTCGACAAGCTCCGCCTCGCGGGCCTCGACTTCCTGCGCGCGGGACTCTGCGGTCTGCCTGTTCTGCACCTCGGTTCGGGCGCGGCCCTCGGCAGCCTGCGCACGGGAATCGGCGGCCTGCGCCTTCGCGGACAACTCTGTGCCCCGCCGCAGGTGTGTGCGGCGCGAGCGGGCCAGGAGCAGCGCCCAGACTGCCAGGAGGAGAGACAGGACGCCGAGGGCAAGGGCGATTTTTGAGGACAAGGTCACGGAGGGGGGTCCTAGGGGTCGGTCGGGCCTTCGAAGAACGGCGCGGCGGTTCACTCCCCCGTAGGGGGGATGAGTGCGGCCTTTGGAGAACTGGCGGACAGGAGAAACAATGTGGCAATGCGTGAGTAGTGCGCGGACCGTGCGTACAGGGCGAAGAGGTACCACCGCAGACATACGACGGCGAGACGGGGACGAGACCCGGTGAACGGCACGAGCCGGCCAAGGCTCCAGCGGCGCGGTCCTGGCAGGCGGCGCCGGACGTCCGGCCGGCCCTCGCGCAACGTGCGGCCCCGCAACCGGTCGCAGGGCGGAGCCGTCTGAGAAAGCAAACGAACAGGTACATCAGAGCTCCGTTGAGGACCGCGAACGCCGGCTACATCTGGTGCTTCCCGCCATCGCACGCAGTCGACTCGCGGCCTTGCCACTTCCTAAAGCATGGTCAGTTTACTGGAGTTGATCTGTACACGCAGCGCTGGTGGGCCCGCACGGTCACGAAGGGGACGATCTTCGCCTACCGGGTTCTCGCTGGTCGCACGGCGTGGGCAACAACACCCTCGGCAGCTTCCCGGGCGCACCCTTCGGGC
>NZ_JBHVFF010000441.1:0-4754 GCF_042801895.1 Streptomyces sp. NPDC057543
GTGCCTTAGGGGCCGCTGGCAGCGCGGCCGCGGCCTCCTCCGGCAAGCGCGTCGCCGTCCTCGGCGGCGGAGTCTCCGGCCTCAGCGCCGCTCACGAACTCGCCGAACGCGGGTACGAGGTCACGGTCTACGAGTACTACGACGCCCTCGGCGGCAAGGCCCGCTCAATGGACGTCCCCGGGACCGGAACGGGTGGCCGCAAGCCGCTTCCCGGCGAGCACGGCTTCCGCTTCTTTCCCGGCTTCTACCGGAATTTGCCGGACACCATGCGCCGCATTCCCTTCCCCGGCAACACGAACGGCGTTCACGGCAACCTCCGCAGTGGTACGGAGGCGTTGTTCGGGCGCGGCTCGGGCCGCCCGGACCTGCACTTCCCACTCCGCCGGGTCACCACCCCGCCCGCCCCCGGTGACCTCACCCCGTCCTGGATCCGCGACCAGATTCTGTCGGTGCTTGACCTCGCCACTCACCTGCCCGCCAACGAGGCCGCCTACTTCGCCGACCGCCTCCTGGTCCACCTCACCAGTTGCGACGCCCGCCGCGAGGACCAGTGGGAGAAGGTCGCATGGTGGGACTTCATCCGGGCCGGCGGGATGAGCCGCGAGTACCAGGTGCTCCTCGGCATCGGCCAGACCCGCAATCTCGTCGCCACCCGTGCCGAGCTCGCCTCCACCCGCACCGTCGGCCGCGTCATCATCGAGGCCCTCCTTCTGTGGGGCCTGCTCGGCCGCGGCATGGACGGCGACGCGGACGTCGACCGGGTGCTGAACGCCCCGACCAGCGAGGCGTGGATCGACCCCTGGGAGACGCATCTTCGCTCCCTGGGTGTCGAATTCGTGCTCGACACCGAGGTCCGGGAGGTGGTGTACGGCGGCGGCCGGGTGACCGGCGTACGGGTGGCGGCGCGCGACGGCAGCCGGACGCGCACCATCACCGCCGACCACTACGTCTCCGCCCTCCCGGTCGAGCACGCGCGCGTGACCTGGGGCCCGGCCCTGCGCGCCGCCGACCCGCAGCTCGGGCGGTGCGACGCGCTGAAGACGGACTGGATGACCGGCGTGATGTTCTACCTGCGCACGCCCACCCCCGTCGTGCACGGCCACATCAACTGCCTCGACTCACCGTGGGCGGTCACCGGAATCAGCCAGACGCAATTCTGGGATGTACGGGACTTTTCGCGGGACTATGGAGACGGGCAGGCCCACGAGTGCCTGTCCACGATCATCTCCGAGTGGGACAAGCCCGGCATCCTGTACGGCAAGACGGCCCGTGAGTGCACCAAGGACGAGATCGTCGCCGAACTGTGGGCCCAGCTGAAGGACGGGCTGAACGACTCAGGCAAGACGACGCTCAGGGACGAGGACCGGCTCGGCTGGTTCATGGACCCGGCGGTGACGGGCCTCGGTGGCCCCGATCCGCAGAACCGCGAACAACTCCTCATCCACCCCACCGGCACGCTCTACCGTCGCCCATCGGCGAGGACAGCGGTGCCGAACTTCTTCCTCGCGGGCGACTACGTCCGTACAGATGTGGACCTGGCGACCATGGAGGGCGCCAACGAGTCCGCACGACGTGCCGTCAACGCACTCTTGGAGGCGGACAATTCGGGTGCCGCGCGGTGTCACATCTGGGAGTTGTTCCGGCCTCCGGAGATGGAGCCCCTGAAGCGGGTCGACGAGGTGCGCTATCGGCTGGGGCTGCCCAACACCTTCGACCTGGGGTAGCACCCGGCATCGAGTTGCGCCGGAAGGGCCGCTGCCCCGGCTGCGGCCCTTCAACCGAAACGGCGTGGTGCTGCTAGAGCATCCACACCGCGCCGCACGGCGGGTCGAGGTACATGGCCAGGACCGCATTCCGATGGCCAGCAGGCGTGCTCACGCCCACTCAACTCCCAGTTCCCGCAGTGCGTCGAGCTGGTCCTGGGCGAGTTTGTCGCGCCTGGTTTTGTGTTGGAGACCCATCCGCGCAGCTTCACGTTCACCGGTTCGGTCTCGTCGTCGACGGTGATCTGTTCGCTGTGGCCGCGTGGTACCGGCCTGCCCGCGCCTTCCCGCTCGAGCGAGGGCCGTTACGCCCCGCCTGAAGGCCGCTGATGCCTTCCCTGCCGCCTTGGCACCCTTGGTCGCGGGGGCTGGGGTGGGGGAGAGGAGTTCCTCGCCGACCCCTCGGCCCGGGCCCTGCCGGGCCTGGGCGACTGTGGCGTGCTGGCCTGCACCCGCCGGGCCGTCACCGCCGTGGGCCACCGGCTCTGCTGTCCGCACGCAAGCAGCTCAACCACCTCCGCAAGGAGGGGACCATCGACGAGCACCTGTGGCTGCGGACCGCGGCGTCGGGCTGCAGCGGCGCCGAGATCAGGCCGAGTTCGCTGGATGAGCGGGTGCGGAATCTGGTTGTCCAGATGCGTCGGCTGAAGGATCGAAGCGGGCTGAGTCTGGCGTCGCTCCAGACCAAGACGGGCTACAGCAGTTCGTCCTGGGAGCGCTACCTCAACGGGAGGGCGCTGCCGCCGCAGAAGGCGGTGGAGGAACTGGCGCGGGCGGGTGGCGTTGATCCGGCCCGGCTCCTGGCGCTCCACGAAGTGGCCCAGGAAGCGTGGAAGCAGGAAGTCGCCACAGCACCAGCTGTGGACACACCGGAACCGAGGAACACGCGGCGAGTGGTGCTGATCGGCGTGTGCACGGCTGTGGTCCTCGGCGTGCTGCTCGCCGGACTACTGATCACGGCGCCCTGGAAGGACGGCGAGCAGGGACAGAACGGCGTGTCCGGAGCGCAGCCGAGCTCAGCCTCGACGTCTCGTGGAGCCTTCGCATACAAGGCAGGCAAAGACCTACCCCTGTACGGTCAACCGGAAGAACAGTCGGCTGTATGCGGGCTACAGCTCCACCCGCACCGCCCTGCTCTCCGGGCCGGGGTGGGATGTCGTGGAGGCGCAGCGCCTGCTGAGGCATCAAGGCTTCGATCCAGGTGGTGTTGACGGCGTCATCGGGCCAAAAACCACGCGGGCCGTCAAACGCCTGCAGCAGAAGGCCGGATTGCCACCCGACGGCCTCGTAGGCGCGCAGACCTGGCAGGTACTGCGGGGATGACGGACACCGCACCGCCCGCTGCCGCGCCCGCATGCACGCGGCTGGCCAAGGGATTACAAGATCTCAAGACCCGGACCGGCCTGAGCCTGACCGCACTGGCCGAGCGCACCGCGTACAGCAAGTCTTCCTGGGCGCGCTACCTCAACGGCAAGCAACTCGCCCCGCGCGAAGCCGTAGAGGCACTGTGCACAATGGCAGGGGAGCCACCAGGACGCCTGGTGGCCCTGTGGGAACTGGCTGAGCTGGAGTGGAGCGGTCGTCATAGGACATCAGCCGCGGCATCACCGCACAATGACCAGCCGGGCAATGGCGGTACGTCTGGCCGCCTCGCAAACCGATGGAGCACCGGGCCGCAAAGGTGGGCGCTTGCCGCAGCGGCATGTGCGGTCGCGCTGGCGACTGCGACATGGGTGACGACCTCACGCGGCACAGACGCCAAGGACACCGCGAGGCAAACTGCGCCCTCCGCATTGCCTGCACCCGGATGCCGTGCCCAGAAATGTGCGGGCGAGGACCCGGAAATGATGGGCTGCGCGACTCCCGGGCAAGCCCAGAGACTTGGCTTGCCGTACCAGACCCGTACCGGAGCGCGGCTGTCAGTCACTTTCAGCACGAAGTGCCACACCGCGTGGGCACTGGCGTGGAACACGCATATCGGAGACGTACTCGAAGTGTCGGTTCCCGGCCGCAGACCGGAACGGGTCAAGGTCGCTGACACACTCGAAGCAGGGGAGCCCCTCTTCACGCCCATGATCGACGGCAGCGACCTCACCGGACTGCAGGCCTGCTTCGAACCGGCAGACGGCAGGCACAGGGAATGCGTCCACCGCTGACCGGGGGGGCGACCTGGCGTCGGGTGGGTCACCGCTGGGAAACTCCTGGCCCGGAAGCGTCCTCGCCTGTTGCCCGTCTACGACCGCGTCGTGCGCTGCGCCGTCCGGCCGACCGGAGTCGTTTTGGCTCGCCCTGTATGCCGCCCTGTGTGCCGATGACCACGCCCTCCACCGTGAGCTGATGACGTTGCGGCAGGCTGCTGGGCTTCCTGAGTCGGTCAGTGTTGCCCTTGCCGAATACCTCATCCGCCGTGGTGGGAGCGGGCGTTCCGGGTTTCGCGGCTGGCGGCCGTGGTCGCTGGAGTCGGCGCTCTACTCGCCGGTCGCTACGTGGGGCTGGCGTATCGTAACCCCTATGTCCAAGCCTGCTTTTTCGGTGGAGGCTCGGGTGGGTTGATCTCATGGGCGACCAAGGCCAGCCGCCGATCGTGGTGGGGGTGGGTATAGGTTGCGCCTTCGGCATGGCACAGCGCCGCTAGCAACGGTAACCCACGCCGCCCGTCAGTGGTGGCCGCGTGACTCGTAGTTGCGGCTCCGGCGTGGCAGCCCGCCGCTGGAGCCGGAGAGGACTGGCCGGATGAATTCGAGGGAAAGTAAGCTCGAACCCTATATCGGAATGGTTTGCTGCATTGCATCCATGACGATTATCGGGATCTTATTTGGGCGTGGACTCCCGATGTGGGCGCCTGCGGTCCTTGGGGGGGTGGTCGGCTATACATGCTGGCTGGCGTACCGGGCGTACCGTTCGCTGAGAAGAAGCAAGGAGAAGCCTTCGAAGTGACGAATCCGGAACGAATGTGTGACGCCGTACCCTCACTGGCGACACGGGCGCTGT
>NZ_JBHVFF010000442.1:0-4748 GCF_042801895.1 Streptomyces sp. NPDC057543
GGCCACGCCGGGGTCTACTCCAGCTTCCTCAAGCACGCCTACCGGCAGGCCGAGCGCTACGGCGTCTCGGGCGCCGAGATCCTCCTGCGCGCCGGCGAGCGCCGCCTGGTCGGCGGTCAGGAGGACCAGCTGATCGACATCGCCGTGGAACTCGCCGCGCAGAACTGAACCATACGACCGCAAGACATGGGAGGGACGAGATGACCGCGCTCAACGAAGAGGTCCGGGCCATCGAGGCGGGCACGCCGCCGGCGCGCTTCGCCCGGGGCTGGCACTGTCTGGGCCTCGCCGACAGCTTCAAGGACGGCTATCCGCACGAGATCGAGGCGTTCGGCACCAAACTGGTGGTCTTCCAGGGCCAGAAGGAAGGGCAACTGCACGTCCTGAACGCCTACTGCCCGCACATGGGCGGCAACCTCGCCCAGGGAAGTGTCAAGGGCGACGCCATCGCCTGCCCGTTCCACGACTGGCGCTGGTCGGGCAACGGCCGCTGCGCCGGCATCCCTTACGCCCGACGGGTCCCGCCACGCGCCAAGACCCGCTCCTGGCTCACTCTGGAACGCAACAAGCAACTGTTCGTCTGGCACGATCCGCAGGGCAACCCCCCGCCGCCCGAGGTCACCGTCCCCGAGATCGCCGGCATCCACGGCCCCGACGCGGATCAGTGGAGCGACTGGACCTGGAAAACCCTCAGGGTCGACGGCTCCAACTGCCGTGAGATCGTGGACAACGTCGTGGACATGGCGCACTTCTTCTACGTCCACTACGCCTTTCCCGAGTACTTCAAGAACGTCTTCGACGGTCACATCGCCACCCAGTACATGGAGAGCAGCCCGCGCGGCGACATGGAACTGGGCACACTCAGCTCCGGGCGCCTGCGCTCCGACGCCTCCTACTACGGCCCCTCCTACATGATCGACTACCTCTGCAGTGAGGTCGGCGGCGGAGCAGAGATGGAGATCGTACTGATCAACTGCCACTACCCGATCGATTCCAACAGCTTCATGCTCGAGTACGGGGCGATCGTCAAGAGACTGCCCGGCATGACCGATGAGCAGGCATCCGAGGCCGCACGGCTCACCGCGGAGGGGGCGACCGTCGGCTTCGAGCAGGACGTGGAGATCTGGCAGAACAAGACCCGGATCGACAACCCGCTGCTGACCGAGGAGGACGGGCCGGTCTACCAACTGCGCCGCTGGTACGAGCAGTTCTACGTCGACGTCGAGGACGTCAAGGACGAGATGACCCACCGCTTCGAGTTCGAGGTCGACACCGAGCGGGCCAACAAGGCCTGGCGCGCGGAGGTCGCCCAGAACCTGGCCCGCGGGGCGGCCCGGACGGGGACCGGAGCCTGACATGCAGCCGGTGGAGTGCGTGACCTGTGGCAACCAGGTCCTGTGCGAGAAGTTCAGCATGGCCCACACCTCCGTGCAGTGGACCGCCGACGCGGCTGTCGTCTGTGCGGAGTTCCGCGGCCGGGCGGCCGAGGGCGGGACCACCGCCCGTATCCGAACCTGCCGGGCGCTGCGCGACAGCATCGACCGCGCGGTCGAGGGCGGCATGCTGGAGGTCGTCGATGCCTGAGCCGATGCCTGAGCCGACGTCAGGGCCGGCGGGCGGAGCAGTGCCCGGGCCTTCGGGTGGCGGCCCGACGTCCCGATCGCGTACGCACCGGCTGCTCGTCACGGAGGTGATCGCCGAGACGACCGACGCGCTTTCCCTGGTACTCCGGGTTCCGGCGGAGAGCGCGGACCGCTTCGCCTACCGCCCCGGGCAGTTCCTGACCCTGAAACTGCCCGGGTCGGACGGGAGGCCGACGGCCCGCTGTTACTCCCTCGCCAGCTCTCCGCACACCGGCGAACCGATGAAGATCACGGTCAAGCGGGTGGTCGGCGGGTACGGCTCCAACTGGGTGTGCGACCGGGTGACTGCGGGGGACGAGCTGGAGGTGCTGCCTCCCGCCGGCACCTTTACCCCGGACTCCCTCGACGCCGATCTGCTGCTCGTCGCCGGGGGCAGCGGCATCACCCCGGTGCTGTCCCTCGCCAAGTCCGCCCTGGCGAGGGGGCGTGGCCGACTGGTGCTCCTCTACGCCAACCGCGACGAACTCTCTGTCATCTTCCGTGGCGAGCTGCGTCGGCTGACCTCGGACCACGCCGACCGGTTCGTGCTGATCCACTGGCTGGAGTCGCTGCAGGGCCTGCCCACGACGGACCGGCTGACCGCCGTCCTCGCGCCGTACGCGGACCGCGAGACGTACGTCTGCGGCCCCGGACCGATGATGGACGCCGTGGAGCAGAGCCTGCGCGCCCTCGGCACCCCGGGCGACCGGATCCACCGGGAGCGCTTCTTCTCACTCGGCGCGGACGTCTTCGACGTACCAGTCGTGGCTCAGGACGCACCGGCCGAGGACGCAGGTACGGCACTGGTGGAACTCGACGGGGAGACCCACACGCTCACCTGGCCGGCGGGAACACCACTCCTGGACGTCCTCCTGGCCGCAGGGGCCGACGCCCCGTACTCCTGCCGTGAGGGCGCCTGCAGTGCCTGCACCTGCCGGGTCGTCTCCGGCGAGGTGAAGATGCTCCGCAACGAGGTCCTGGACGACCAGGACCTCGCCGACGGCTACGTCCTGGCCTGCCAGGCCGTGCCCCTGACCGGCCGAGTCGAGATCGCCTACTCCTGATCCGACATTCCCCGACATCGAGTGCCTGCGGCGGCCCGGCGCCGGAGGCATCGCCGTGTCGGCGATCACCGCGGTCAGGCAATCCGCCGGGGCGACGTCGCGTAACCGGCCCGGAGCAACTGCACAGCACGAAGGCCCATCGCCCCGCTGATCGCCTGGCTGACCTCGCCCGAGAACACCCACGTCACCGGGCAGGTCGTCTTCGCCGACGGCGGCGCCGACGCCGTCCTGCGCGGCGACCGCACGAGGTCGTGCCGCAGGTGGAGTCACTCTTCGGTGACGGCACGTACGGTGCGGGTCTTGCCGCCCTGCGGACGCGCTTCACCCAGGGCTGACCCGACCGCGTCCCCACCACGGACCCGCTTCCGTCGACGGCGTCACATCCACTCGCTGAAACGCAGCCAGGACATCATGTTGTCCATCGCCGGCTGCGGCACACCAGGCGCGAGCGTCCCCCCGCCCGGCTGCGCCCGCTTCTTCGTATGCCGCCCGGGGCCGAACACGTCCTGCCATACCGACCGGGCGCAGCCGCGCACGGACGGGGCGATCCGCTCCAGCTCCCGGTGGGCGCCGTTGCCGCACACCGAGATCGCGGCGATGGCCCGGCCCGCGCCGCGCAGCGGGGCGGCCACGCAGAAAACGCCCCGGAACCCCTCCTCGTAGTCGAAGGCGACCCCGCGCTCCCGCACCGTCGCCAGTTCCCTGTGGAACGACTCGGGGCGGGTGATGGTGCGCGGTGTGCGCGGCCGTAGCCCGCCCCGGATCACCTGCTGCACCAGTCCGGCGTCGCTGAAGGCCACGATCGCCTTGCCCGCCGCCGTGCAGTAAGCGGGCTGCCGCCCGCCCACCCGGGAGGGTACGCCGCCGTCGTCCGCCCCGCCGATCCGCTCCAGGTAGACCACCTCGGTGCCGTCGAGCACCGTCAGGTGCACCAGGTGGCCGGTGGACTCGTGCAGCGCGTGCAGATGCGGCAGTGCAGCCCGCCGCAGCCGGTTGTGGTGGGAGGCCAGGGCGCCCAGCTCCAGCATGCCCATGCCCAGCCGGTAGTCGCGGCCCTCGCGCTCCAGCCAGCGCAGCTGCACCAGTTGGTCGAGGATGCGGTGCGCGGAGGACCGGGGGAGGCCGGAGCGCTGAACGATCTCGGTCAGGGTGAGCCGGGGCTCGGCGCCCTGGAAGGCGCTCAGCACCTTCGCGGCCTTCTCCAGCAGGGACAGCGGCGGAAATTCGGTCTCGACAGCCTGTGTCGTCATCGGTACCTCACCTCACACACGGACAGCCGACAACCCCGGGTCGCGGCCGTAATCTCCGGTATTGCGGGGAGATTGCCAGTGAATCCCACCTGCTGGGAAGAGGGTATTTCGTTTCGAAACAGTAACGCGTAGGTTCCCTCTCGTCACCCCTGACGACCGAAGGACCTGAGAGGGACGCGCATGCGCGATGACGACGTGCTCGCAGCGGTCCGCGAACCCGCCCCGCCCTGCGCGAGCGTGCTGCCGAGGTCGAGAGGCTGCGCGGCGTGCCCGAGGCTTCCGTCGAGGAACTCGACGAGGTCGGCTCCTTCCGGCTGCGGTTCCGGGTCTCGTACGGGCAGCAGGCCGTCGAAGACCCGTTCGCACAGGTGCGGATCGCCCGTGCCGCCAGTGGCATCGATGCTGCCTGGCTGCAGTTGACCCGCAACACGGCGGACCTGTTCGCCATCGCCCGCAGCGGCCGGAAGCCGTCGACGACCCTGCGCGCCCGGGCCCGCCCGGGACAGGTGCTCGCCACCGAGCGCGCGGTCGACGCCGTCGACCTGCTGATGGAGACCATGCGCTCCGGCGCCCTGCGCAACGACGACGGCGTCCTGCAGAACTTGCACGCCGGCTGCGGCCAGGCCGCCAACGACACGGAACGCGCACCTGTCCTCGTCGTCAAGGGCGCCCCCGGCCTTGCCGTCGAGGACCCCCTGCTCTGAACCCTCCCCTGTCCGCCAAATCTGTCGGGCGGTTGCGTGCCGGCCTGCTTCTGGCTCTGCAGGGTCCGGGGCTTCACCACTGGTCGCTTCCGTGGGCCGGGCAACAAC
>NZ_JBHVFF010000443.1:0-4706 GCF_042801895.1 Streptomyces sp. NPDC057543
GGCCCCGGGACCGATGTCCCGGGGCCCGTGCGGCGTCCGAAGACGCGAGGTGGCCGCGACCGCGATTCCGCGTCGGCTGTCCGGCCCGACGCGTCCGTCAGCAGGAGATCCGCAGGTCCGCCCAGTCCGCGTGGTCGGAGTCGGTACCGTCCCCGCCGTCGGTGACCACCAGACGGACCACCTGCGCGCCGCTCACATCCGCGGAGAGCGGCTGCGCGGGCATCGCATTGGTCAGTACGCCGGTGGACGCCACCTTCGTACCGTCGGCCCAGACCTCGAAGGCGACCGTGCCCTTGGTCCCCTTCTCGTCGTCGACCCCGACCTGGGCCGTCACGGCGCTGCACGCCCCGCCGGTGTAGAACTCGACGGCGCTGTCCGCGTGCACACCGAGTCCCTTGGCGAAGACCGTGCCACCGATGGTGATCGGATTGCCGTCCCCCGCCTGGCTCTCACTGTTGCTGGTGTCCTGTTCGACCGGGCCCCAGCCGTTGGTGGCGGAGAGCCGCGGCAGATCGCTCAGGTAGCTGCCGCCCGCCGGTGGCGCGACCACTACATGGGCCCGGAACGGGACCGTGGACCTCACCCGTGTCCCGGTCGGTGAGCGGTACTGGGCGGTGAACGTCAGGTCG
The DNA here is from genome assembly GCF_042801895.1 of Streptomyces sp. NPDC057543. Lineage (NCBI taxonomy): Bacteria > Bacillati > Actinomycetota > Actinomycetes > Kitasatosporales > Streptomycetaceae > Streptomyces > Streptomyces sp. NPDC057543. The sequence continues at coordinate 630 of NZ_JBHVFF010000443.1, forward strand.
TACATGCCGGGCGCGGTGCCCGCGGGGGCCGTCACCTGCCAGCGGGTGGTCAGGGCCCGGCCGGTCGGCAGGGCCGGTGATCCGGTCGGCGACGTCGCCTTCACCTGCCAGCCCGAGGGGCCGGTGAGAGCCGCGGACACCGCTGTGGCGGCGGTACGGCCGAGATCGGTCACCGTCGTCGTCAGCGTCACGGTGCGACCCGCCTCGACCAACAGGCTTCCCTTCAGTCCGAGTTCCACGGCGGGCGGGTGCGCGGCCCACTTGGTGTCCGCGGCGATGCGCAGCAGTACGGTCCCATGTGCCGGGACGGTCGCCGAGACGCTGCCCGCCGTGTTGTACGTCGTGTGCTCCCACAGGTCACGCATCGTGTACGCGGTGGCCTTCGGCAGCCCCGCGGCCTCGGCCGTCGTCGAGATGCGCTGTGCGCTGCCCGTTTCGTTGAAGAGGGCCACGACGCGGCTGCCGTCCTGCATCTCCTTCGTGACGACCCAGCGGCCGTCGGCGGAGGAGAGCACGGTGCCCTGCTTGCCCAGTGGATCCTGATCGACCGCGATGACCTCGTGGTTGGAGAGGATCTCGAAGGTTTCCGGGCTCGCCTTGCGCAGATCGGAGCCTATGAGCAGCGGCGCCGCCATCACGGACCACATGGAGAAGTGGGTGCGGTACTCCGTGTCCGTCATGCCGCCGTTGCCGACCTCCAGCATGTCCGGGTCGTTCCAGTGCCCGGGGCCCGCGGCGGCCGCGAGGGGAAGATTCTGCTTCATGATCGACAGCATGCTTCCCCAACTGTCGTTGATGTCGCCCGTCGTGCGCCAGAGGTTGCCGAGCTCGCCGGCCCATTCCCAGGGCTTGTTCTGGCCCCATTCGCAGATGCTGTAGACGATGGGGCGTCCGGTCGCCGCGAGCGCGTCCCGCATCGTCGTGTAGCGCTGTTTCGCGTCGACGCCCTGGTTATTGCAGTTGTCGTACTTGAGGTAGTCGATTCCCCAGTCCGCGAACTGCCGCGCATCGCTGTACTCGTGGCCGAGCGCCCCCGGAAGGCCCACGCTGTCGCAGGTCTTGGTGCCGGCGCTGGTGTAGATGCCGATTTTCAGGCCCTTGGAGTGGACGTAGTCGGCGACGGCCTTGATGCCGTTCGGGAAGCGCTGCGGATCGGCCTCCAGCTTTCCGTCCGCATTGCGCTGCGGCTTTGCCCAGCAGTCGTCGAGATTGACGTACTCGTAGCCGGCGTCCTTGAGCCCCTTCTCGACGAAGATGTCGGCGATTCCCTTGACCATCGACTCGTTGAACTCGGCGCGGCAGTGGGTCGAGTTCCAATTGTTGAACCCCATCGGAGGGGTGAGCGCAAGACCGTTACCGGCCCGCGGTGTCGGGGCCGGAGCGGGAGCGGGCGAGTCCGCGACGGCGGGAACGGTGGCCCCCGCGGCGCAGAGCAGTCCGGCCAGCAGCGCTCCGATGAGTCCACGGCGGTCGGTTCGGGTTGTACGGGTTGGAAGATGACGCATCGTTACCTTCCTCCACACTCGTCCATGATCGGATGACGGCATGTGCACGCCAATACGCGCGATTACGTTAGGCCGTGTTGAGATCTGTTGGAAGAGGTGGGACTGCGGCTTCTCTGATATCTCGTCAAAACCCTTGACGATGCCATCACTTGGGGGTGAGATCCAATTGCACGTTCGGTTGTGTTGGGTTGCATCTCCGGAGGAGTTGGGCATGACGCAGTCTGATTACGGCAGGTCTGGTGCGCCGGGCAGTGTCGCAGGACATCGGATGTCCCGGCGAAGTCTGTTACGTGGTGCGGCAGTTGGCGCGGGAGCCGTGACCCTGCCGTCGTTGCTCACCGCCTGTGGCAGCGGCCCCGGTGGCGACGGAAAAACGATCACTATGGGCTCGAATTCGTCCGACCCCATTCCGAAGAAGGCATTCGCCGAAGCTTTCGCGGCGTACGAGGCGCAGTCGGGCGGGCGGAAGGTGAAGGTCAACACTGTCGACCACAACACCTTTCAGGAGAACATCAACCGGTATCTGCAGGGCAAGCCGGACGACGTCTTCATGTGGTTCGCGGGCAACCGCATGCAGTTCTTCGCCAAGAAGGGCCTGCTGCACGACATCAGCGACAACTGGCAGGACTACAAGGGCTTCTCGGCCGCCTTGAAAGCCCAGTCCACCGGAGTGGACGGCAAGCAATACCTCACGCCCTACTACTACTATCCGTGGGCCGTATTCCACCGGAAGAGCCTGTTTGCCGACCGTGGCTATCAGGCTCCGAAAACCCTCGACGAGTACGTGGCTCTCGCCAAGCAGATGCAGAAGGACAAGCTCGAACCCATCGCCTTCTGCGACAAGGACGGCTGGCCCGCCATGGGCACCTTCGACTACATCGACATGCGGACCAACGGCTACGAGTTCCACAAGAGCCTGATGGCGGGGGAAGTCGCCTGGACCGACAAGCGGGTCAGGGAGGTCTTCGACACCTGGCGCCGACTGCTCCCGTACTGCCAGCAGGGCGCCAACGGCCGTACCTGGCAGGAGGCCGCGAACAGCCTCCAGAAGAGGGAGGCCGGCATGGCCGTGTTCGGCCTGCCGCACCCCGGAGCCCAGTTCCCCGAGGGTGAACAGGGCGACATCGACTTCTTCCCCTTCCCCGTCATCAACCCGGAGCACGGACAGGACGCTGTCGAGGCACCCATCGACGGATTCCTGCTGGCGAAGAAGTCGAAGAACCTCAAGAACAAGAAGACCCTGGAGAGCGCCAAGGACCTGCTCAAGTGGCTGGCCACCGGGAAGGCCGAGGACATCTACCTGAAGAGCGACCCGAACAACATCGCGGTCAGCGATCAGGCGGACATCTCCGCGTACTCACCGCTCCAGAAGAAGGCCGTGGACCTGGTCTCCGGGGCGAAGCAGATCTCCCAGTTCCTGGACCGCGACACCCGGCCGGACTTCTCCTCCACGGTCATGATCCCGGCGATCCAGAAGTTCATCAGCAACCCGAACGACGTGGACGGACTGGTCAACGACATCGAACGGCAGAAGAAGACCATCTTCGCCGCCGACTGACCCCGGACGCCCCCGATGCAATCCGACGGAACCTGGAGTACCGACCGTGTCGTTCATCTCGGCTCGGCGCACCGGACGGCGGGTCTCGCGGCGGTTCACCCGCCGCGACCTCGCCGTACTGGGTGTGCTGCTCGGCATACCCGTCCTGCTCGACATCGCCATCGTATGGGGACCGACCCTTGCCTCCGTCGTGCTCTCCTTCACCAGCTGGGACGGCATCGGTGACATCAAATGGGTCGGTACGCAGAACTACGCGAACCTCTTCACCAACTACCCGCAGTTCTGGCCAGCCGCCCGGCACAACCTGCTCTGGCTCGCCTTCCTCGGCCTCGTCGCCGCACCGTTCGGGCTGCTGCTCGCCGTACTCATCGACAGGGGTGTGCGTTTCAGCCGCTTCTATCAGTCGACGCTCTACATGCCCGTCGTGCTGTCGCTCGCCGTGGTCGGCTTCATCGCCCAGCTGGTCTTCTCCCGCGACCAGGGAGCCCTCAACGCGGTCATCGGGGACACGAGTTCGCCGACCGACTGGCTCGGCGATCCGGACCTCAACATCTGGATGGTCCTGCTGGCCGCGGCCTGGCGGCACACGGGCTATGTGATGATCCTGTACCTCGCCGGGCTCAAGGCGGTCGACCCCTCGCTCAAGGAGGCCGCGGCGATCGACGGGGCGGGCGAGGCACAGACCTTCTTCCGCATCGTCTTCCCCACGCTGCGGCCGGTCAACGTCATCGTCGGCGTCATCACCGTCATCGAGTCCCTGCGTGCCTTCGACATCGTGTACGCCGTCAACCACGGCCGCAACGGACTCGAACTGCTCTCGGTGCTCGTCACCGACAACATCATCGGCGAGGCCAGCCGCATCGGCTTCGGCTCCGCCATCGCCGTCGTCCTGCTGGCCGTCTCCCTGGGATTCGTCGTGACGTACCTCGTCCAGGAGCTCCGAGGGGAGAAGAACCGTTGACCGTCCACGCCGCCCCCGGCTCCGCCCGCTCCACCGCACCGCAGGCGCACCCG
>NZ_JBHVFF010000444.1:0-4625 GCF_042801895.1 Streptomyces sp. NPDC057543
CCGGGTGGACGCCCCCTCGTGCTGACGGCGGTCGAGGATCAGACCTGGTCGGCCTTCTCCAGCGCGGTGCAGCAGGTGTCGACGATCAGCCGCGTGACGACGTACGGGTCGACGTTGGCGTTCGGGCGACGGTCCTCGATGTAGCCCTTCTGGTCCTGCTCGACCTGCCACGGGATGCGGACCGAGGCGCCGCGGTCGGAGACGCCGTAGCTGTACTCGTTCCACGGGGCGGTCTCGTGCAGGCCCGTCAGACGGTCGTCGATGCCCGCGCCGTAGTTCTTGACGTGGTCCATCGGCTTCGAGCCCTCGCCCAGCGACTCGCACGCGGTGATGATCGCGGCATAGCCCTCAGGTCCTTCGCGCATCGCCTTGGTGGAGAAGTTGGTGTGCGCACCCGCTCCGTTCCAGTCGCCCTTGACCGGCTTCGGGTCGAGGGTCGCGGAGACGTCGAAGTCCTCGGCGGTGCGGTACAGCAGCCAGCGGGCGATCCACAGCTGGTCGGAGACCTCCAGCGGGGACAGCGGGCCGACCTGGAACTCCCACTGGCCGGGCATGACCTCGGCGTTGATGCCGGAGATGCCGAGGCCCGCCTTCAGGCAGTTGTCGAGGTGCTTCTCGACGATGTCGCGGCCGAAGATCTCGTCGGCGCCGACCCCGCAGTAGTAGCCGCCCTGCGCGGCCGGGAAACCGCCCTCGGGGAAGCCGAGCGGGCGGTTGCCGTCGAAGAAGGTGTACTCCTGCTCGATGCCGAAGACCGGCTCCTGGCCGGCGAACCGCTCGGCGAGCGGACGCAGCTCGGCACGGGTGTTGGACTCGTGCGGCGTCATGTCGATGTCGAAGACCTCGCACAGGACGAGGATGTCGTCGCCGCCGCGGATCGGGTCCGGACACGTGAAGACCGGCTTCAGCACCCGGTCGGAGGCGTGGCCCTCGGCCTGGTTGGTGCTCGAACCGTCGAAGCCCCAGATCGGCAGCTCCGCCACGTCCTGCGACGGACTCCCGGCCATGATCTTCGTCTTCGAACGGAGCTTGGCGGTCGGCTCGGTGCCGTCGATCCAGATGTACTCGGCCTTGAACGTCACGGAAGCCATCCTTTGCGGGTGCTGCGGTACTGCGGTCCGGTCTCTGCAGCGCAGCTTCGCAAGACGCGATTTCCCGTCCGTTGCCCGAATGTGAACCCCGTGTTACCGAGGATTTCTACGTTACGCGCGGGCTCTGAGCAGGTTCGCGAAACCGGCGGCGCGGATCCGGCGAAGTCGCGCCGGAGCCTCGCGGCCGACACCGCGGACGCAGCCAGGAAGCTCGCTCCGCGTCGGCTCAATACGGGAGCGGCCCGGCGAACCCGGCAGACTTGCCCCATGACGACACTTCCCCCGACCCCCTTGCGCATCGGCCTCGTCGGCGCGGGCCCCTGGGCCCGGAACACCCAGGCCCCCGCCCTCGCAGCCCACCCCGGCGTCGCACTGAGCGGCGTGTGGGGCCGGCGACCCGAAGCCGCGAACGCACTGGCCGCCGCCCACGGCACCACGGCGTACACCGGTGAGGCGGGCATCGACGAGCTCTTCGCGGCCAGCGACGCGATCGCCTTCGCCGTGCCGCCGGACGTCCAGGCCCCGCTCGCCGCCCGCGCCGCCGCCACCGGCCGTCATCTGCTGTTGGACAAGCCGGTCGCGACCTCCGTGGCGGCAGCCCGCGAGGTGGCCCGGGCCGCGGGGCAGTCGGGGGCCGCGTCCATCGTCTTCTGCACCCTGCGCTTCGCGGCCGAGACATCCGACTGGGTCACCGAACAGGCCGCCGTGGACGGCTGGTTCACCGCCCGCGCCGAGTGGATCGGGACGCTGTTCGCCCCTGGCGCGACCAGCGAGTACGCGGCCTCGCCCTGGCGCCGCGAGAAGGGCGGCCTGTGGGACGTCGGCCCGCACGTCCTGTCGGTCCTGATCCCGGTCCTGGGCGACGTCACACAACTGACCGCGGCCCGCGGCCCGTCCGACACCACCCACCTGATCCTCCGCCACACCTCCGGCGCCTCCAGCACGGTGACGCTCGCGCTGGGCGCCCCGGTCGGCGCGGTGGGCACGGAGATCGAGCTCAGGGGCGAAGAAGGAACCGCCGTACTGCCGCGGTGGAGCGATCCGGTCGGCTCCTTCCGGTCAGCGGTGGACGCCCTGATCGACTCGGTACGCACGGGGGAGCCGCACGCCTGCGACGTGCGGTTCGGCCTGCGTCTGACGGAGCTGCTGGCCGAGGCGGAGGAGCAGGCGGGGGAGTAGCGGGAGCGGGGCACGGGGCGGCGACGCGCGTGTCCCTACGCGCACGGGGCTGATCCGTCCGTTCCGGCCGCCCCGTCAGTACCCCGCCCGGACGGGGGAGGTGGTGCGACGGCCCGGTGAGCGGTGTGCAGGAAGCGTCGGACCGCGGCCGTCTCGCTCTCGTCGAACGTGCGCAGCAGCGCCACCGTGTCGTCGATCAGCGGCCCGAAGAAGGACCGGCCCAGCTCCACGGCACGTGGCGTCACGCTCAGCAGGACCCGTCGCCGGTCCCGCGGGTCACGGGCGCGGTCGAGGTGGCCCAGACGTTCCAGGCGGTCGATGAGTGACGTGGTGCCCGCGGAATTGAGTCCGAGCTGTGCGCCGAGCCACCCGGCCGTCGCGTCCGTGCCGGCCCGCCCGGCATCCAGCAGGCAGATCAGGGCCCGCACATCGGTGGGATGCATGCCGTGCCGGGTGGCGAACTCGGTCTGGCGCAGAGCGAATTCGACCGTCACCTTGCGCAGCAGATGGACGATCTCCAGCTCGGGTCCCCGGTCGGTCACCGAGTCGCCCCCTTTCTCCGATCACCTTTATTATCTCGCCGAGCGAGATAATATCCGACGGTATCCGACCGCGGAGGCATCCCATGACCACCACTACGTCATTCCTCGCCGCGTACGACGAGGTCCTGGCGGCCAAGTGGCCGACGGACACCCACAGCACGCAGGTCCCCACCCCGTACGGCACCACCCACGTCAACAGTTACGGACCCGAGGGTGCCCCGCCCCTGGTGCTGCTGGCCGGCGGTGGTTGTACCTCCACCGTCTGGTACGCCCAGGCCGCCCATCTGGGCCGTACCCATCGCGTCCATGCCGTCGACCTCGTCGGTGACCCGGGCCGCAGCGTCGCGGGGAAGCGTCCGATCCGTACGGTGGCGGACCTGACGACGTGGCTCGACGCGGTGCTGGACGGCCTGAACGCCGAGGGGAGCGCACTGTGCGGGCATTCGTACGGGGCCTGGATCGCCCTCCACCATGCGCTGCACGCACCGCCCCACCGCGTCCGGAAACTGATCCTTCTCGACCCGACCCAGTGCTTCGCCGGTTTCCGCCCCGGCTATCTGCTGCACGCGCTGCCGATGCTGCTCCGCCCCGGTGCGAAACGGACACGTGCCTTCCTGGAGTGGGAGACGGGCCACGCCGAGCTCGACCCGGCGTGGCTGGAACTGCGCTGCGCGGCAGCCGGCTTCCCGTCCGCCCGCCCCGTCACCGGCCCCCGCCCCGCGCCCGGGGCCCTGGGCGGACTGGACGTGCCGACCCTGATCCTGCTGGCCGAACGCAGCCGGGCCCATGACGCGGGCCGCGTCGCCGCCGCGGCGGCCCGGCTGCTTCCGCACGCGCGGACGGCGACGATCCCCGGCGCGACACACCACACCCTGCCGCTGCACGAGCCGACGGTCGCCGAACTGAACAGCACGATGGAGGACTTCCTGATGACCGGGAGCTTGCGATGACCCGGCCGCTCTCGCCCCGCGGCGTGTTCAGCGCTTCATGGCGTCCCGTACTGCCTCGTCCGTGCGTGCCACGACGGCGGTCCCGTCGTCGGCCGTGATGATCGGCCGCTGGATCAGCTTCGGATGCCCGGCGAGCGCCGAGATCCACCGCTCCCGTGAACCGGCTTCGCGCGGCCACTCCTTGAGCCCGAGCTCCTTCGCCTGCGCCTCCTGCGTCCGCGTGATGTCCCACGGCTCCAGCCCGAGCCGGTCGAGCACCGCCCGGATCTCGTCCGGCGACGGCACGTCCTCCAGGTAGCGGCGGACGGTGTACTCGGCACCCTCCGCGTCGAGCAGTTCCACCGCGCCGCGGCACTTGGAACAGGCGGGATTGATCCAGATCTCCATGGGGCCAACGGTACGGGAGGGACGTCCCGAAAGCCCCTCCGGCCAGCGACGATTGTCAGTGGTGGGCCGTAAAATAGAGGGAGTTCGTGAGGGTTCCACGACCGTGCCAGGAGGTTGCCCATGGCCGTTGCCGCAGTCACGACCGAGCCGCCCCACAAGCCACTGCGGAAGAAGCCGCTCCCCGCGGGCCGGCCCCGCGAGTGGTACGTCACCCACAACCGCCGCCTGAAGGCCATGCGCCTGACGATCGCCCTGCTCGACACGGGCGTCTACTACCCGTCGACCGCGACCAACGACAAGATACGCACGATCGCCGAGCGCATCGGCATCCACCCGCCGTCCGACACGACCTGCCGGATGGTCCGCGCCCTCATCCGATACGGCCGCTGACCGTCGCCTGCCAGTAACCCGAAGCCTGTGCCCCGCGCACAGGCTTCGGGTACGTGACAGCGGCCCCGGTCCGGTTCGGGCCGGAC